>NZ_JANQDG010000024.1:0-4071 GCF_029891665.1 Anabaenopsis sp. FSS-46
ATAACAACTACAGCATAAGTGAAGGTTGGAAAGCTTACCAAATTAACGTAGGAAATTACTTCACAGGCAACTTTAACTACCTCACTCTAGTGAATGACCACGATGTACTAAATCCTAATGCTGACAGTCAGTTCCGTAATCTGAAAATCTATGAGAACACCAACAACGTCAGCGTTAACATCAACGGTCAAACCAACGACCACCTGATTTCTCCCTACGACCCTCAACAAGATTTGAATGGGGAATTCACCATTTCCGATGATCAAACTCAATTAGACCTATTCGGTAACACCTGGAAAAAACTAGACATAAACAATTACACCATTACCAAAGACACTATCCTAGAATTTCAATTCCGAAGCACTAGCGCCGGAGAAATTCATGCCATTGGCTTTGACACAGATAATGTAATTAGCCCACTCACAACATTCAAACTCAGTGGTACTCAAAATTGGGGATTACAAAACTATAACAACTACAGCATAAGTGAAGGTTGGAAAGCTTACCAAATTAACGTAGGAAATTACTTCACAGGCAACTTTAACTACCTCACTCTAGTGAATGACCACGATGTACTAAATCCTAATGCTGACAGTCAGTTCCGTAATATCCAACTTTATGAAGACAGAATTTGGGGGTTTAATTCCCCTGTGGGTGTTAACCAACTAGGTTGAATCATCGGTAAACTATCTTGAGTACCCTGGGCTAACACCTTGGGGATGACCTCTTGATAAATGGGGTTAGCTACCTTTAACCCACCCTCTTTACTGCGAATTACTAAACCTAAATCTAACAGATAACGGCGATCGTCTTCCGGTGTGTTGGGTAATTCTTCCCCAGATAAAATAGGTTCTATGATTGCTTTTACCCTATCTTCTCGCAGTCGCTCGGCTAAACTATCTAGATGGGTGTCTTGTCTTTGAATTAAGATATCTTTAGCTTGATTGATTAAATCTACAGTGATGGGAATATTTACATCTTCTGCTAAATACTCTGTAACTTGACGGGCGATCGCATTAACTAACCAAGGTTGACCCTGGGTTAAATAGTAGGCGTGGTTAATGGCTGCGGGGGTAAAGATTTGCCCTGTGGCTGCGGTGTGTTGTTCATATAGATTCTTTACATCTTCTAAAGTAAAATTACTTAAGGTTATAGACTCTACCTTGATATTAAAAGGGCTAGAGGTATTTAACCTATCACTACCGCCAGAGGCTACCTTATAATCACGTACATCCCGCATCCCGATTAAGGCTACACATTGGGGGAAACCTTGGGGCGACGGGGGAAACCATTGAGGGTTAACGGGTCTGGGTTTAAGAGCTACGACCACCGGGAGCCAGGGGTTAGAAACCCCTGTCTGATAGCTAAGTGTTAATTTCAACATTATCACTACAGCGCTGGTGCGATCGCCCACGGATAACACCTACTGTGGACACTGGGTAAAATATCCGCGATTTCTGAGAAAACTTTGGATATGAAGGGCGATCGCCTTGATTGGATGTGAATACGATTTATCTTCTCAAATATCTATAGATAGATGACATAATTACCCCAATAGTATCACTGATTTGGCAATATAAAGCCTTTGCTGGCGATAAGGCAAATATATTATATACCCCTGGCTGACTTCTCTAATAAGTTCGGTATTCTAGTATTGTCTCTACTCAAAACTATTTACTTTAACTCCCCAGGCTGGATTCGAACCAGCGACCAATCGATTAACAGTCGATCGCTCTACCGCTGAGCTACTGAGGAACGCTCACAAGTAATTATCTTAAACCCAACATATAGAATTTGGCAAGTGTTTTACCAAACTTTTTTTTGTAGATATTTAATTATGATCACATTACAGCCCAAACCCTTGCTAGTAAAGGGTTATCGCCTTTTAGATTCCAGTGGCTACTATAACCCCATTCTCAATTGAGCTAGTCGCTGGCGTGCTTTGGCATCAATGGAGTTGGCTAAAAACCGACTTTTGGGTTGCTTGGGTTTTTGATATTTATGTCGCATCCGAGAAATTGTACTTTGCACATCACTACAAAGCTGTTGTGCTGACAACAATTCAGCCCCATAGCCCTGAACTATCAACTGTTGGGCGCGGTCAGATGTGGCCACAATTACCCGATTAATCAGAGACTGCGCTTTTTGCTCCCTTAGAGATGCACAGGATTTTTCAATATAAGTGTCTGCGGTTTGTCCAAACTCAGTGTAATGAACTGATAACAGTTCCGTAATCATTTCTTGATTAGTAGGAGCTTTATGATGTTGGGCATCAAAAATTATTTGAGTGTTATAACCTAGAAACGAGCTGTAACTAGTCATTACTTCGACTAGTTCCCAGCGTGCAGCCTCTAGTCCTGAACGATCACGGGTTTTTTTCAGGCAAGGCCAAGCGCCAATTATATTGTAGCCGTCTACTAACAAGACAGCGGGTAGTAAGGAACGATGCATGGTATTTAATCACAGTTATCTAGAGTTAACAAAATTCATTCATAAATTTCATGGTAATTGAAATATTACTTGTAACTCTATGTTACAAACCATTAAAAAATTGCATCAGATGATAGGATTTCACTGCAAAAGGCTTGGCCAAACAGAAACGCGCCGGATCAAGGCGCGTCTCAATTGTTAGTAACTATTCAGAAAAAGGCATGGGAGCAAATGGGTATTTAAATTGATCCATTATCCATTGTCATCAACCTTTGCTTCAGACGCTGAGGATCACCTTGATCTATTAAACAGCCATTTTCTAGTAGAAAAGCACCGTCACAGTAGTTCAACTCATCTAGGCGATGAGTTACCCACAGAGCCGTCATTCCCCGACTTTTGACTAAACGACTCACACTAGCCACTAACTCTAATTGGCTATCTGGGTCTAAGAGGGCTGTCGGTTCATCTAAGAGTAAGATTTCACAACGCCGCGCGATCGCGCCGGCGATCGCCACTCGTTGTTTTTGTCCTCCGCTCAAAGCATAAATAGGGCGTAGTTGTAGGGTAGACAAATTCACCGACTTCAACGCCTCCTCAACCCTTGTCCTCACCGTCGCAGGGGGTAACTTTTCTTCTACCAGTCCAAAAGCCACATCAGCACCCACAGTTGGCATTACCAATTGATGATCAGGATTTTGAAACACAAAGCCAACGGGTTCTAGAACCTTAATCTCACCGGACTGAGGAGCCAATAGCCCCGCCAGTAGTCGGAGTAATGTAGATTTACCGCTGCCATTTGTACCCAAAAGCATCCAAAATTCACCTATAGGTACTTCCAGAGAACAAGATTGGATTGCCTTCGCGCCATTAGGCCAACTAAAATTTAAATTCTTGACCTCAATGCCAAATTCTGACATTTTCATACCCTAGTTATTCAGAAGCAGTGAGGGCAAAAAAGCCCGGTGGTCTACCACTGCTAGTAGTTGTACCATCTTTTTGAACAATCTGGATACCAGAAATTTCACTGGTACGGACAGCAATTTTCTTTTCTGTCTTACCCTCACATTTAAGTTCCACAATGTCAGGGTTACCAGAGCGCATAGCGGCCAAAATTAGCTGATAGATAGCTTCAGCATCCTCTTGTGTCTTACGTTGTACAGATATGGGGAAGGCTGTATTTCTGATGCTTAGGTCAATGGTAAACATTTAGGATTAGTCCAACGTAACTGTAGGACTCATTTTAGCGTTAGCACATGGGGAATAGGGAATGGGGAATTAGTCGCTGTGGTCAACCCTCAACCCTCTGAGGGCTTTTTTAGAAAAAAATAAAATTTAATCAAGAATTAACTAGAAAAAGTCATCATTTGCACTTATAATTATGAGAGTCAGTAAAAATTTGTAAACTAGATTGACAATCTGGTAAACTATCTGCATACAGATGGCTGTGAAAAGCTGATCTATAAGCAGACCTGTACTTATAAACATTTGGAGATTCGTTCTAATGACCATCGCAGTTGGACGTGCCCCCAGTACAAGAGGGTGGTTTGACGCCTTAGACGACTGGTTAAAGCGCGATCGCTTCGTATTCGTAGGCTGGTCAGGGATATTATTATTCCCCTGCGCTTACCTAGCACTAGGCGG
>NZ_JANQDG010000025.1:0-4408 GCF_029891665.1 Anabaenopsis sp. FSS-46
TCAATGGACAGGGATTTAAACGCAGCAATTAACTTATCGAGGTTGGCTAAACCTTGAAAGCTTACTGAGGGATAACCGCTCCCATGCTCCCATTGAAGTAAGAAATAAATGTCTAGACTTGTCTAGGATTTATATAGCAGTGTACCTTTATTCCATCTACTTGGGATAGACTCCCCCTAGGCTGTGATCAGAATTAATGGTAATGACTAAATCAACCCCTTTAGGCGATTCCACCAACGGCGTGATGAATAATTCCGGGTGCAGCGATCGCCAAAAATATTTGACAAATTCCTCAATCTGTGCATCTGACATCCCCGATTTGCCAGTAGCGATCATTTGTTGTTCTGCTTGTTGACGCCAGGTCATGGAATAACGGTAATCAGTGGGATATAGTATAATTAAACTGTCCAATCGTTCCCACAGTGGCAGATAATCACTCAGGCGCCGATTCATGTCACGAGCAAATACCCTATCCTCCTCTGTGACAATTGGTGGCGGTGCATGATTAAATACATCTGGATTAATTGGCCGCACCCCCACAAACCAACCTTCAAACAGAACAATATCAATATTTTCCACGATTTCTGGGGTAGTGCGATCGCCAGCACCATTGTATGCCGACTTATCAAAGCGGGGAATACTCACCGGACTTGCGCCCTGACGAATTTGATCTAGGACTTTTAAGCCTAAATCTAGATCATGGGTTCCCGGTGGTCCGCGCCAAATCAATCGCGGGTCTTGCTGAGTTAAAATCAGGCGATCGGCGTAAGTTTTATATAAGTCATCTAACGATAAACTCACAGTCCGATATCCCAACTCCTGGAGAAGCTTACACAGTACCTGGCACATTGTGGTTTTACCGGTACCTTGTCCCCCTAACACTCCCTGAATTAGGGGTCTTCCCAAGTCCTGGCGATGGGAAGCTAATTTCATACTTAATGGTAGCCATAAGTCCCACAACAGGGCTAACATTGTTTCTGGTGGCTGATTCAGGTGGGTTTGGCAGAATTGGTGAAAAGTTGGTAGCACACAGTTGAGTAAACTTGCTTTTGTGGGATTTACTTCAGCTTCCCAAAAATTCATAATTAGGAACCCAGTTTAAAGGACTCGACAAACATACTATATGTAAAACCGACCTTGAGAACGTTAAGCGATTCTACCAAGAGCGAAGGTTTTGCCAAAAACCTGCGACTATAAAATATTCTGCTAGTCACCTCTGTGAGTAGCACAAGAATACTGGCCATGACAATATCTAACGTACCTCTTTGTCCAGCTATAGTAGAAATTGCTGTTCCCAGGAAAAAACCAAAAAAGAAGTTAATCAATAGTAAGGATAAACGTCGCCAAGGATTTAAGAACCATTGCCCCAAACGCCCAGCAATGGTATCGAATAAATTAGTTAAACGAGTGTTTTGCATTAATAACCAGGGGAGTGGGTACCAAACAGTTACATTTTACCGCCTCAGAGAATAGGCTAGTATTTGGTAAAGTCTAAACAAAATATTATTACTAACCATTATCAACATGAAATTGACAGCATATCGTAACGCTGCTATTACAATTTGTACTTTGGGTCTGCTGGGATTTATGGTGGGATGCTGGGAAATCAGTGTGTCCTTTGAGTCAACTGACCATATGAATCTACCTGCTTCTGACATCCTAGAGCCGGATGTAATTTCAGTCCCACCCGTCCTAAATCAAACAGTCACTTCTACTACCGTCGGTTCGGAAACTACCCAAGCCAATAAAATCGGACTCAACAATACTCACATCTTGGCAGATGGTCAAGGCTCAACTGCTAATACCAACCATCAAGGCAGTTTACGCATGAGCAATCAAACAAATCAGCCTGTGCGCCTGGCTTTACTGGCGCGACAGCCACAGGTGACCACCTCCGTTGTTCCAGCTCATTGGGATTTTGATCCCCAAGAAGGTAGTGAACAGGGGTTGATTCTGTCCTTACCTAATGGGAATCTCAAGTTGGAAAACGGAGATGTTATAGTTGCCTTTGCACAAGACGGTTCTCGGCGTTACTGGGGACCATATGTAGTTGGGGAAACCTCTTGGCCGCAATGGAACACCGAAAATCGAGAATGGTTATTGGTACTGACTCCTTGAGGGCAGTTAATTTCCTATTCCCCAGGGTCTGACCCAGAACAAAATATAAGTACTTATTTTAACTGTTGAGTATTGACGAATAAATAATGAGGATAAAACTGACTATTCCGAATAATGTGAACAACTGGTACAAAAATCCACTCAAAAGTCCAGTTTTGGCTGTGACTATACTAATTTTGATTGCTGGGCTGGCTTATGGGTGGAATTTGGGTACTGTGGGCTTGATTGATGAAACAGAGCCACTGTTTGCTGAAGCTTCCCGTCAAATGTTGGTTACAGGTGATTGGATTACCCCCATTTTTAACGGCGAAACTCGTTTTGATAAACCAGCTTTAATTTACTGGTGTCAAGCGATCGCCTATATAATTATCGGGGTAAATGAGTGGTCAGTGCGGCTACCTTCAGCCATGGCGGCCGTAGGAGTCATCGGTTTAACTTTTTACACTGTACACTGGTATTTATCCCAAAAAGACCAATTAGAGCAGGTTTCACAGCCGACTCGGCGCAACTTCACAGCAATGCTTGCAGCCGCCATGCTAGCACTCAGTCCTGAGATGATTGTCTGGGGAAGAACCGGTGTCTCAGATATGATGCTGACTGGGTGCATGGCATCAGCATTATTATGTTTTTTTCTAGGGTATGCTAGTCAGCAACAACAACAGGCACAATTCCCTTTATCTCTATTCCCCAACTCGTGGTATTTAGCTTGTTACGTCTTAATTGCTGGGGCGATTTTGAGTAAAGGTCCTGTAGGAATTGTTTTACCCGTACTCATTATCGGCGCATTTATTATCTATGTCGGCAACATCCGCAAAGTCTTAAAAGAAATGCGTATCTTCACGGGGATGCTAATTATTTTCGGTTTATCAGCCCCCTGGTATCTCTTGGTCAGCTGGCGTAATGGTTGGGATTACATCAATTCCTTTTTTGGCTATCACAATGTAGAACGTTTTACAGAGGTAGTTAATGGTCACTCCGCTCCTTGGTATTTCTACTTCTTAGTAGTATTACTCGGATTTGCGCCCTACTCAGTGTATTTACCCGCAGCAATGGCTAGAACCAGATTTTGGCAGCGATCGCACTGGAGGAATTGCCAAGAACGCTCTCAACAATTGGGTTTATTTGCCTGTATCTGGTTTATTGCTATCTTTGGGTTTTTTAATATTGCTGTCACTAAACTTCCCAGTTATGTATTGCCTTTAATGCCCGCCGTAGCTATTTTAATAGCATTATTATGGAGTGATTTTCTCCCCGAAAACAAGTCAGATATCCCCTGCGCCTCTTCTGTTCTCAAAATCAGTGCTTGGACTAATGTGATTTTAGTCACAGTATTGGCAGTGGCACTATTTCAGATTACTCATTTAATGGATCATAATTCAGTTGCGCCCGGCTTCCTCCTAATGATTCAAAAGGCAGGTTTACCAACACTAGGGGGAATAATTTGGTTTTTGGGGGCGCTCCTCATTGGCGCTTTGATCATTAGTCGCCGTTGGCACAGTATTATTAATGCAAATTTACTGATTTTTGCAGCCACCTTGATCATTGTCTTAATGCCAGCTTTATTCTTGATGGATCAACAGCGTCAGCAACCTTTGAGGGACCTATCTGCCCTTGTTGTGGCACAGAAACATATCCCTCTATCAGATGAGGAATTAGTGATGGTGGGCTTCAAAAAACCAAGCGTAGTATTTTACACCCAAAAACCGGTAAATTATATTTACCAGCCAAAAGATGCAGTAGAGTATATTCAAAATCGAACTTCTCAGCCAGAAAAACCGCCTTCAATCCTGGTGATCGCCTCACAGCAAGACTTTGAAAAAATGGACTTGCCACCGGATAGTTACGATATTTTAGGCACTAGACAAAGGTATCAGTTAATTCGAGTTTCTTTTTGACACTCCCCACGCCTTTAGGCGGGGGATTCGGTGTATTACTGACGTTCCTTGCTTTTACTGGACTTGCGTCCAGCAGAAGTAGGGGGAACATCACGAAAGAGCGTTACTTCTTTGGCACAGGTTGGACGGTTTGAATTTTGGAGCGATCGCCTTAATCTTATCAAAGAAAAGCCTCTTATTTATTGGTGGAATGATGAATTTCTCAGACGCTATGCTGAGGCACCAAAGTTAGGGGATGAAACTGATGTCAGAGAAAAATGTTGAAATACTTACGTCAATTCCCGTATTATTTAATCTTTTAAATAAGTCCCGCATACTTGTTAAGCTATTATCCAAGGCATAAGCCAACCAACACTCAACATAAAGACGGCTGTTCAAAACTGGATAATCATTTT
>NZ_JANQDG010000026.1:0-19189 GCF_029891665.1 Anabaenopsis sp. FSS-46
TAAACTATTACCTATCTGTATCCGACCCGAATCACCCTCCGCTAACCCATGAATCCCAATTACTCGTCCCTGGGTATCCAACACCGGACCCCCACTCATCCCACCCAGGGTAATACTGCTGTAAACTAACTCATATCCCCCGTCTAAAGCTCCCGCAGCTTGACTCACTGCTTGTGACCCACCCTCCTTATTAGTTCGGGAACTTGACAGAGTAGTTCCGACTAACCCCTGTTCCCTACTCCAAGTTTGTCCCAATGTCAACCGCCAGGGTGAACTTGTCCCCAGTCTGGGATACCCCGCTGTTAACATATATTGATTATCTTCAGTCGGATATTTAGCTAAGGTAGCAACTGCATAAGTTTGGTTACTCCTAAACTTAACTACTGCTAAATCCACCCCTTCATTATATTGAGATCGCCCAGCGTAGGTGTTCTGATTGGGTTTCCACCCCCACCCTGACAAAGGAATGGGGTATATGGAATAGCGATCGCCTCATCTGTTGTTAAACGCAAAGGGGCGCAAAGGTGGGCGCAAAGGTACGCAGAGGTTTGTTTGTGATTTGTGTTTGAGGGTGTTGTGGTTGGGTTACAATCAGTTGTAGTAAGTCTTAATCTGCTAATCTGTGTAAGTATGACCATGCACAATTCCGTTGAATTCCAAGATGCTTTTGATGTTATTGTGGTGGGTGCAGGTCACTCCGGTTGTGAAGCGGCTCTTGCTGCTGCTCGTCTCGGCTGTCGGACTTTGCTACTAACACTCAATTTAGATAAAATAGCTTGGCAACCCTGTAACCCGGCGGTGGGTGGCCCGGCTAAGTCTCAGTTGACCCATGAGGTGGATGCTTTGGGGGGGGAAATTGGCAAGGTTGCAGACCGTACTTATTTACAAAAGCGCGTCCTCAATTCTTCACGGGGTCCGGCGGTGTGGGCTTTACGCGCTCAAAGTGATAAGCGGGAATATGCGGCGGTGATGAAGGGTGTTGTGGAAAACCAAGAAAATCTGACTATCCGGGAGGGGATGGTTACGGATTTGGTTTTGGGTGCTAATGATGAGGTGATTGGGGTTGAAACTTATTTTGGTGTGGGGTTTCAATGTCAAGCGGTGATTTTGACAACTGGGACGTTTTTGGGTGGTAAAATCTGGGTAGGTAATAGGTCTATGGCCGCTGGACGAGCTGGCGAGTTTGCCGCTGAGGGTTTGACCCAAACTCTCAACCGCTTGGGTTTTGAAACCGGTAGGCTGAAAACGGGTACGCCCGCACGGGTAGATAAGCGATCAGTGGACTATACTAAGATGACTATCCAACCAGGAGATGAGGAGGTACGCTGGTTTAGTTTTGACCCCCAGGTGTGGGTGGAACGGGAACAAGTTCCCTGTTACATCACCCGGACTAATGCAGATACTCATCGTTTAATTCGGGAAAATTTACATCTATCACCGGTTTATGGTGGTTGGGTGGAAGCTAAGGGACCTCGCTACTGTCCCAGTATTGAAGATAAAATAGTCCGCTTTGCTGATAAGGAAAGCCACCAAATCTTTATTGAACCCGAAGGTCGGGACATCCCAGAATTATATATTCAAGGGTTTTCTACGGGGTTACCAGAAAATCTGCAGTTGCAAATGTTACGCACTCTGCCGGGGTTGGAAAATTGTACTATGTTGCGTCCGGCTTATGCTGTGGAGTATGACTATTTACCCGCTACTCAGTGTTATCCTACACTGATGACTAAGAAAATTAATGGTTTATTCTGCGCGGGACAAATTAACGGTACTACGGGTTATGAAGAGGCCGCAGCTCAAGGAATTGTAGCGGGTATTAATGCAGCACGGTTGGTTCAGGGTAAACAGATGATTGTTTTCCCCCGTGAACATAGTTACCTTGGTACTTTGCTTGATGATTTGTGTACTAAAGATTTACGGGAACCTTACCGGATGCTCACTAGTCGCTCTGAGTATCGGTTATTGTTGCGGTCCGATAATGCTGACCAACGTTTAACACCTTTAGGAAGGGAAATCGGTTTAGTTGACGATCGCCGTTGGGAGTTGTTCACCAGTAAACAAACGCAGATTAATCAAGAAAAAGACCGTTTATATAATACCAGAATTAAGGAACATGACCCCATCGGTCAGGCGATCGCCTCCGCATCCCAACAAGCTATTAAAGGTTCTATCACCCTAGCTGATTTACTCCGTCGTCCAGGATTCCATTACATTGACCTGGAACGTTACGGACTGGGAAACCCCACCCTCAACCAAGGGGAAAAAGAAGGCGCAGAGATTGACATCAAGTATTCTGGTTATCTGGCTAGACAACAACATCAAATTGAACAGATTACCCGTCAGGCTAACCGTCAGCTACCCGCAGACTTAGATTATAACACAATTGATACCCTTTCTAAAGAAGCGCGGGAAAAACTTACCCGTGTCAAACCCCTAACCATCGGTCAAGCAGCACGGACAGGGGGCGTAAATCCCGCAGATATTAACGCCTTGTTAATATATTTGGAGTTACGTAAAACTAAAACTCAGTCAGAGTTGACCGCTTCAGCTTAATTCCAGGTGATTCTAGTGCGATCGGTAATTAAAGTTGCTTCTCCACCAGATAACTTGAGGGTTAGGGTGGTGTCAAACAATACTTGATACACTAATCATAACTTTTCAGACATCCTGTCAGGAGGGGAGGGAGTTTTAATTGTATGCCATAATATCCTAATACATAGATGAAACAATGCTATGCTAGATACACTAGATTTAACAGTTTCCTTAGACAAAACCATCTACAAGTCAGAAATTGACAGGCTAATGTATCAACTGCGAGAGTTGCAAAATGCCTGTTGGAATAAAAAGTTACCTGTAATTGTGGTATTGGAGGGTTGGGCTGCTTCTGGTAAGGGTAGACTAGTAAAGCAAATGGTTTCTTACATGGATCCACGGGGATTTCAGGTACATCCTATCTGGCCACCCACCCCAGAAGAACGTAAATATCCCTTCCTCTGGCGATTTTGGGAAAAAATACCCGCCCAAGGAAAAATTAGCTTTTTCTATCACAGTTGGTATACTCATGTTCTCGAAGAACGTCTGTTAGAGCGGGTCGGAATTAATCAAGTCCCCACAGTACCCACCCTGATGGCACAAATTAACGCCTTTGAGCGCCAAATGGTGGATGATGGGACTGCGATCGCTAAATTTTGGTTACATCTAAGCCGTAAAGAATTGAAAAGTCGTTTAAAAGAATATGCTAAAGATCAATTAACTGCTTGGCGAGTCCGCAAAGAAGACTGGAAGCAAGAAAAACACTATGACCGCTACACCAGCTATGCAGAAGAGATGCTAGTACAAACTAGTACAGGTTTTGCCCCTTGGACTTTAGTAGAAGCAGACTCCGAGCGCTGGGCGCAGGTGAAAGTACTTACCCAGCTAGCTGCAACCTTAACATCTGCATTGGATCGGCTAAAAATTCAGCTTCCCACCCCCACTTTACCACCACAAACCCAGTTAGAACCCACCGAGTTAGACTTACTCGCACAAGTCGATTTAAGCTTAAGTCTTCCCGAACCAGAATACCAAGAAAAATTACTCCAGGAGCAGGTAAAATTACGCAAGTTACAATTAAGCATCTATAAACATCAAATTCCTGTACTGGTAATATTTGAAGGTTGGGATGCAGCAGGTAAAGGCGGCGCAATTAAACGCCTCACAGATATTCTCGATCCGCGTAGTTACTTTGTTCATCCCTTCCCATCGCCCACAGATGACGAGAAAGTTCATCATTACCTCTGGCGATTTTGGCAACGATTACCCACATCTGGGATAATTGGCATTTTTGACCGTTCTTGGTATGGTCGGGTATTAGTGGAGCGGGTAGAAGGTTTTGCTTCGGAAATCGAGTGGCGCAGAGCCTACCGCGAAATTAATGAGTTTGAGGCTCAGTTAACCACTGCTGGCTATGTTTTAGTTAAGTTATGGTTACACATTAGCCCAGAAGAACAACTTGAGCGGTTTACATCTCGTAAAAATGACCCTTTTAAGCAGTACAAACTTACCGATGAAGACTGGCGGAATCGGGAAAAGTGGAATGATTACTATGTAGCAGTAAATCAAGCCATTCACCGCACCAGCACCCCCAACGCTCCTTGGACAATTGTCGCTGCTAATGACAAATATTATGCCCGCGTCAAGGTAATTGAAACTGTAGTCCAAGCTATTGAGACAGAATTAAAGCGCCGTCACCACAGTAAAAGCTAACATCTAGCACCCTGATGATTTAGCCTATACCAGTATAAAAGCCATTACTACTTTTTACCTAAGATTTTATATTTTATATATGTTTGGTTAATCATCCATGATAGGATCCGAAAATCTACTTAAACAATTTAGATAAAACAATGAGCGAACCTGTGATACCTCAAATTTCTCCCCATACCCAATTATCACAAATGATTTCCGGTTATTGGGTATCTCAAGCTATCTACACCGCCGCTAAATTGGGGATTGCCGATCTCCTGAAACCAGGTTCTCAATCCTGTCAACAACTCGCGTCAAATACTGATAGTAATCCTGACTCATTGTACCGCATGATGAGAGCTTTAGCCAGTATCGGTATTTTCCAGGAAACAGAACCTGAACAATTTATCCTCACTCCCTTAGCAGAATATTTATGTAGTGATCATCCTCAATCACTCCAAGCTACAGCTGTGATGTTGGGGGAAGCACCTCATTATCAACCTTGGGGAAATTTCCTCTATAGTGTTAAAACCGGGAAACCAGCATTTGATCATGCTTTTGGTATGGGAGTATTTGATTACTTTAAATCCCATCCCCAAGATGCAGAGATATTTGAGCAGTGCATGAACTCTTTCTCTTTTGTGGAAGAAAAAGCCATATTAGATGTATATGATTTTTCCCAATTTAAAACCCTAGTTGACATAGGGGGAGGATATGGGGAAATGTTGGGAACATTTTTACAAAAATACCCCCATCTACAAGGTATTTTGTTTGATGAAGAATATGTTATTTCCCATGCTGAACCTACTTTGGTAAAACATGGTATTCTTGAACGTTGTCAAAAGGTCAGTGGCGATTTTTTTACATCGGTTCCACAGGGAGGAGACGCGTATCTTTTAAAACACATTCTTCATGACTGGGATGATGAACGAGCATTGACAATTCTCCAAAACTGTAGAAATGCTATGGATGAGCATAGTAAAATCTTGGTTTTAGAAATGATTGTTGAACCTGGTAATATTCCAGGAGGAGCCAAAATGTTAGATTTAAATATGTTGGTGATGTGTCCTGGAGGAAAAGAAAGAACCGAAAGTGAATTTCACCAATTATTTGCTCAAGCGGGTTTGAAATTAACTCAGGTTATCCGCACTGCTGAGGATATTTGTGTGATTGAAGGGTGTAAATAAAGATTTAGTATTTAGATGGTAGCAGATTATTATATTTACCTTGACTGTCGGCGGCTTGTAGAAATAGATACAAGACATACCACCGACAGTATTTTATGTTAGTAACCCTGTATAAAATAAAATTCAACCTAATTAGGTCTAAAAGGCAGCCAGCACTCTTGACAATCTCCGAATAATGTAATAATAAGGTGGCAGAACATAAAAAAATCTATTAGCCCACCCCTGGCACGATCTCAGTCAATTTCCTCACAACAATTCACGCAATTAAAATAAATTATGCCCCACAATACTGAAGAAAAAGCAGCAACTCCAGCAACTGGCTACAAAGCACGTCTCAATTCTTGGGCGATCGCTCGTTTAGCTCCTGATACACAAAGGGAAATTGTGGCTCGCTTCCGCAGTCGTTCCGATGCAGAAGGTTATATGCAGCACTTGACCCAGACAACACCTAATGCTGCATTTATGGTGGTTTTTGACTGTCAACGCGAAGCATCTGTAATTTAATATCCCTGTGGGAATCGAAATACAACAATTCCCAGCAGTTAGCGCGATTCAGTCCCTTGATTGGGACTACCAGCAACACTATCCTCTCCTGGTGCTTCAGGTTCAGCTGTGGGTTTAGCCTCACTTTTAGCCGCAGTTCCGGTTTTGCGAATATCTGCTTGAATAGGGGTTTGGTACCCACCAGAAGCACTGGGAGTGGTTTCTTGATGATCAGATTTTTGTTTTTGTTCTTCGGACATAATTACATCCTGCTCATCTAACATAAGCAGATTCTAAGCAATTCACAACTAGTAATTGCTCTATCTAAAATGTGATGATGATTGATTTATTCCTCTATCGGAGGGTTGACCTTTATATCAGTTAACCGTTGTGAATGACTACATCTACCTACACGGTTTTGCTTCTAGTCCCAAATCTGCTAAAGCCCAGGATATGAGCGATCGCTTTGCAGAAATTGACATCAAGCTGAAAATCCCCGATTTGAATGCGGGGGATTTTTCCCAATTAACTATCACCCGCCAGATTACTCAAGTTGCAGCCCAATTCCCTGATGATTCTACCCCGGTAACTTTAATTGGTTCTAGTTTGGGCGGTCTGACCAGTGCTCATCTAGCACAGCAATATTCACAAGTGCAACGCCTAGTTTTGTTAGCACCAGCTTTTGGGTTTTTATCCCATTGGTTACCTCAACTGGGGAATCCAGAAGTACAGCGATGGGAACAAGAACAATATCTGATGATTCACCACTATGGGGAAGGGCGATCGCTCCCCTTAAGTTATAATTTTGTCATAGATGCAGCCCAGTACAAAGAAACAATATTACATCGCCCTGTACCAACCCTGATATTCCATGGTCAACAAGATGAAGTGATTCCCATCACAGCCAGTCGGGAATTTGCGCGATCGCGTCCTTGGGTAGAATTAATAGAACTAGACAGCGACCACGCCCTAGGTAATGTCATGGCAAAAATTTGGGCAGCAATCTACCAATTCTGCCAGTTCCCTTGAGGTGTAAAATATGAAGTCCTGACTAATTATTAATGACTAAAATTATGCTGAGTTTTATCCGGTCAGATTTAGCCCAATTCACCGCCTATAAACCTCACCCCAGCAGTGATACCGCCGCCGGAGTAGCCCCCCAGTTGGATCGGCTGGATACCAACGAAAGCCCCTATGATTTACCCCCGCAGTTAAAACAAAAGCTGGCTTTGACCTATGAGCAAGTAATTGAAACAAATCGTTATCCTGACGGTGGACATGAGAACCTCAAACAGGCGATCGCACAATACGTTAATGAATCTGCTTCCCTGTCCCCATCTATATTTACTGCTGCTAATATTTCTCTAGGTAACGGTTCCGACGAACTAATTCGCTCATTATTAATCGCCACCTGTCTGGGGGGCGAAGGCTCAATTTTAGTCGCTCATCCCACTTTCTCCATGTATGGAATTTTAGCCAAAACTTTAGGCATTCCCGTGGTGACAGTAGACAGAAACCCCGATAATTTTGAAATTGACTTAAAAGCTGCCCAATCAGCCCTAGAAGCAACTCAAGCTCCCCCCATTCGCGTGGTTTTTGTGGTACATCCCAATTCTCCCACCGGTAACTGTTTGACTGGGGCAGAGTTGTCATGGTTAAGAAGTTTAGATGAGCAGATTCTGGTAGTCATTGATGAAGCTTATTTTGAATTTAGCCAAACTACCCTAGTTAGTGAATTACCACAACATCCTAACTGGGTAATTTTACGTACTTTTTCCAAAGCCTTTCGGTTAGCAGCCCTGCGCGTGGGTTATTGTGTGGGTCATCCACAGGCGATCGCTATCTTAGAAAAAGTCCGCTTACCCTATAATCTTCCTAGCTTCTCAATTGCTGGCGCATTAGCTGCTATGGAAAATAAACAACTTTTGCTAGAGTCAATTTCCCCAACTTTGCATGAACGAGACAAACTTATAGAAGTTTTATCTCAACATCCCAGATTACAAATAATCAAAAGTGCAGCTAACTTTATCTTCCTCCGTCTTCAAGGAAATAACCCTGAAAATCAAAACCTGACTTTAACAACTCTTCACCAACAACTCAAAACTTCCGGTACCCTTGTCCGCGAAATTAACGGAGGACTGCGCATTACTATCGGCTCACCCGCAGAAAACAACCGTACCTTAGAGAGAATACAAGCTGCTTTGGCAATTCTACATTAAAGCCTCATCCAACTCGTTGCCGAAACGGCGTACTATTCCTACCGTTCTTGGCAACACCCCTACTAAAAGCGCAAAGACAATATCAGGCATTTCCGCCACAATTGATGGTGAAAAATATTGTTCAAATTGATCGATAATTTTCCGAACTCGCTGCTGTGGACGCGGAGTCTCTGTAATTTGCTTGATTAACCTAGTCCATTGTCGCCTAATTAAATAAGCCTTCTGACACTCCTCATAAGATTCAGGAGTTACTAAGGACAAATTACCTACGAGTAATACCATTTCACAATCATGATCATAATTTCCCCCAACAGCCGCACCCGGCCCCGCAAATTCTGCATGATAGCCTTTAAATAGTATTAAACCATTACGCCTACGACTATTAACAACAAAAATCTTCTCACTGTGCAGCAGTGTCAGGATATCCGCTCCATATGACTCCTTAGCTCCATCTGTCATCACAGGATGGTCTAAGAGAATAGTATTAGGGTAGTAACTTGATACCATAGCAGCTTGATAGCGTCGGTGACTCTCGCTATCCATGTTTCTCGAACTTGCAGATAATTTGGTAGTATTATGCACTTCCACCCCTAACTTGGGTAAAATCAAATCAGATTTTTAATAGTTGAGGAAAAATTTTTCATCAAAAAAGTTTCCTGGTTCATATAAGTATAACTCAACGGGTAATTTGATTATTAGATAGTTAATGATATTCTATGAGATTTACTCGCATTTGTCGCGTCAACCAAGCTATTTTTATTAAAGTTTTGGTAAAGGTAAATTACTAAATACAAAGTTATTATAATGTTTGAAAATGTCTGTTAAGTCTGATTGTAAGACTTTTCCATCAGAATCTATCTTCGATATTTACTAACCACCTATTTACCTATGCCATCAAATTTAGATGACATATATAGCAAGCCTAAATGATTCATGAACAATTTCTGTTCGGTGTGTTCCCTCTCCTCACTCATAATTTCTCAAGTCAAATAGGATGACTATAAATTGATTCGGATAGTTTAATCAACATTCAATCCTCAGATGTTTGTGTAAAAGTATTTGCCGGGAACGCCTGATGGGCAATCTATTCCAATTAGATTCTGATTTATGCAGCTTATATCCCAGTTTGAAATAAAGTTGCTGTGCTTGATGGTTATTTTCCAAGACATGGAGGTATAAGTCATCAAATCCCCACTCGTGAGCGAATTTTTCACACTTAATCAGAAGTCCTGAAGCAATACCATGTCTACGATATTTGGGGTGAACCGCTAAATTTGACAGATAAGGAAAACTTCTACCTGTCTTTACCCAAGAATCACTCAAACGCACACCCAATTCCACAGTCCCTACTAAGTCATGACAGGCGGTATTACTAGTCTCAATAGCAACCAAACAAACATGATGGGGTGCAGGAGATGATAAGCGATGTTTGAGGTCTTCGTAAATACCCAAACGTACCAGGGGAAAAGCCCATCCCCAGAAACCATCATGTCCGTGAAAGCTTTCGGCAATGATGTGAGCAATACTAGTCAAATCATCAGCTGTGGCCACACGGATTTGGAACTGCCAGGAAGCTTGTTCCGCAGGAGATATGACCGGCTCTTGGTGGTAAGGATCAAAAAACCAGGATGTCAAGGCAAGTTTAGTATGGATTTAATTAAACGAAATATTCTCGAATATAGTGACATACTCCTACACTGACCTAGTGGACACTGTAGGCTTCTGGCTAAAATACTCGGCAAGCTGTGTTAGATTTCAATACTAACCTCAATAAGTGATTTAGCATTGAAATTGTAACTTAATATCGCTTATTTAAATAAAAAGCCATACAACATGATGTTGTACGGCTTGTGGTGTAGTGTGAGGAGCTTAACTAAGTACCATCATAAAGTAATGCCAAAGTGGCAGAACACTCGTAACAATTTTGGTAACGGGATTTTTTGATCATGGGACTGAGCCAAGTCTCAAACAAAATTATATTTTTTGTTTTGTAGTCAGGGTTTCTGGTGAAGATGCATAAACTACCTAACTTGTTGAGTGCGATCGCATTATGCAGCAAAACCGGCATTTTTTAGCGCTCTGCTTGGCCAAGGAAAAAATTAATAAAGTCTAGCTTTAAAAGATAAAATGGTAATGCAGATATGCATCTGGGCGATGTTTTGCCGATTATAGCAACAAGCAGGGCGTTTAGGAGATAACAAACTGCCAAAATCATTTGAATTTTGCTATACCTGCCATTACTTATTTGTGAGCTTGCCAAGTGTAGAAGTTAGGTGATAAAAGTACAGGAAATCTTCTCAAGGAGGTAGTGCTTTGGGTAGAGGGAATGGGGACAATATGAAATTAGGATTTGGTAATTACATAGCATGGGTAATTAAAAAAAACATAAAAGTATCAATTAAACCTTTGGCAATCAATTTTTAATTACAGAATTCAGGTAAAAATTCTCTCCACACAGACATTACGGCAATTATCCTGCTCCCAAATAATAGTAGTAATGAATACATTTTTTATGATTACCATACCTTAAATCTTTAACTTGGGTGGTGTCACCCCTCCATGGTCACACCATCAATTGGTGTAATCTCTTGAGTATAATCTCTTTTAGAAAAAGATCATCTATGGCGAATTCAAGAATACAATAGACTTGAGAACTACAAAAAAATTGTTCAACATCCCAAGTTGTATATCATTTAGGCTATAGCAAGTACAGACTTTTTTTATCCAAGCATTTTCCTATTCAATTATCTGATTTATAGCCGGTTCAACTCCATAACCTCTACTGACAAACAAGTTTCCCAATATTTCCTTGGTTGGTGATACTGGTTCTGAATCCCAATAAGAGACTTGTGAATATTGCCCCAGCAGTAAATTAGCTATCTGCTGTTTTGAGGTGAACAAAGGCAATTAGTAAGACCTATAAACGAAATGGTGAGCTTTGTGGAAGTCTCACTGCCAAAGGTACAGAAAGTAAATCAGCTACCAGAAGTAATGCGCTGCCAAACTGACGAAAACGAAAAAAAATGGTCGGACTTACAAACAGCCGAAGTCATGGAAGGGAATAAAGAACTTCGGCAAACCCTAGAACAACTCCAAGTAGTTGTACAAGGGCTGCGTCAACAAAATCAAGAAATGGCAATTACTCTTGAAATCACAGAATTGGAGCGTCAACGTTATCAAGATTTATTTGACTTCGCTCCCCACCCATATTTAGTCACCGATGCCACAGGTGTGATTCAACAAGCTAACCATGCAGCCGCCACCTTGCTGTCTGTGGAACAAAATTATTTAATGGGCAAACCATTAGTTTTGTTTATTGCTGAACAAGAACCAGAGAAACTGATCACAGAACTACAGACCTTGCAACAGCGAAAAAACTGGGAAATTTACCTTCAGCCACAGGGGGGTCTATCTTTTCCGGCTACTGTTAGATATAGCGCAATGTATGACCGACAGGGTAATCCTGTCGGTTGGCGCTGGTTGCTTTTTGACATTAGCGATCGCAAACAAGCAGAAGCGGCATTATATGAGGAAAGCAAAGACTTAGAACATCTGGTAGTGGAACGCACTAACCAACTTCTCGTATTTAACCAGCTTTTACAACAGGAAATTACTCAACGTCAACGCGCCGAAGAGTCATTGCGGCAAAGCGAGAAACTGTATCGCCAGCTGGTGGAAACTCAAACAGATTTGATTATCCGTATAGATTTACAGGCAAGGGTCAGCTTTGCTAACAAAGTAGCTTACCAAGCATTGGGTAAGCAGTTGCAGGAATTACTTGGTCAATCGGTATGTGAGTTTTTCCATCCCGACGACTTCCCTCAAATCAGAGAAAATATCAGCAGTTTGATATCTTCACCCCATGACTCAATCACCAGTGAGTGTCGTCTGTTGACAGTTAATAGTATGCGCTGGCTGCAATGGAATATTGTCGCCATTCGCAATGAAGGGGGAGAGGTCTTGGAATTGCAGGGGGTTGGCAGAGATATTACAGGGCGCAAACAAGCCGAAGAGAAAATTAGGGAGCAGGCAGCCTTACTTGATATTGCCACGGATGCAATTTTAGTCATAGATCTGCACCGTAAAGTATTATTCTGGAATCAAGGTGCAGAACATATATATGGTTGGGACGCACAAGAGGTTTTAGGTAAAGACCTCCAGGATCTGTTTAACAACAAAAATTCCCTGGCACTGGAAACATCACTCACGGCTGTGATTGCATCTGGTTCATGGCAGGGGGAAATGACTAAATTGACGAAATCAGGGCAACAAATTGTCCTAGCTAGCCGCTGGACGCTGATGTATGATGCAGCAGGACAACCGAAATCTATTCTTTGTGTTGACACTGACATCACAGAAAAGAAACAACTCGAAGAGCAGTTTTTCCGCGCTCAACGTTTGGAAAGCCTTGGTACTTTAGCCAGTGGAATTGCTCACGACCTGAATAACATTTTAACGCCAATTTTGGCAGCATCACAACTGCTACAGGTCAGATGCTCTCAAGACAAGGAGCATTACCAACAGCTACTACCTATTATTGAAAGCAACAGCAAACGCGGTGCTGCCTTAGTCAAACAAGTCTTGTCATTTGCGCGAGGATTTAAGGGAGATCGCACGATAGTTCAACTCAAGCATCTGATTTCGGAAATTAGCTACATAGCCAAACAAACATTTCCCAAATCTATTGAATTTGCCGTCACCATACCAGAAGATCTGTGGGCTGTCTGCGGAGACGCCACTCAACTCCATCAGGTGCTAATGAATCTCGTGGTTAATGCCCGTGATGCTATGCCAGCAGGTGGTACCCTCACCATCTCTACAAAAAATATGTTTATTGATCAAGCCTATGCCCAAATGAATCTTGATGCCAAAGTAGGCAATTATGTGGTAGTTACGGTTGCCGATACGGGAATGGGGATGGCACCGGACATTTTAGAGAGAATTTTTGATCCATTTTTCACCACCAAAGATATCGGCAAAGGTACAGGTTTGGGGCTTTCAACAGTCCTGGGAATTATCAAAAACCACCGTGGGTTTATCAATGTATGTAGCAAGGTTGCTCAAGGCAGTGAATTTCATCTGTTTTTGCCGGCGGTGGAAGTAGCCCAATCTGTTGATCTAAATAATTTAGATATATTTCCCGGTCAGGGAGAACTAATTTTATTTGTGGATGATGAGGCACAAATTCGGGAGATTGCTAAAATTGTTCTGGAGAAATACAATTATAGAACTCTCACCGCTAGTAATGGCATTGAGGCGATCGCACTTTATGCTCAGTACACACAGGACATCAGCGCCGTTTTAATGGATATCATGATGCCAGAAATGGATGGAAATACGGCCATCCGCACTTTGCGAAAAATTAACCCACGAGTAAAAATTATTGCTTGTAGCGGACTTGACACAACAGTCCCCTTCCCACATCCAGCTCATACTGATGTGGATTTATTTGTTTCTAAGCCCTACACAGCCAAAGATTTATTAAATAGCCTCCACCATCTACTCCATAAAAACTAGCTGAAAATCAACTTTTGTGGCTGATATAAACTACTTGTTCGACTTTTTATCTTGAGAAATTGAGATTGTATATTTATACTGATTTTGGGATAGATCACCTACGTATAGGGAGTATTCTCCTGCCTGCCAATAACCAGTAATTTCTGGCTTAGTTTCTGAGTAATTATCTGGGATAACACAAAAACGGCCGCCAGGTCCGTCAATCAGTATTGTTGGCTGTCCAGGACTGTCAACGGTTACCCGTAAGTAAGGAAGTGGTTCTGTTAACTGGAGAATTTGATTGGGCTTTTGAGCAATGTTGCCGCAATTAGTGCTAATTACTCCCCCAGAAATGCCATTTAAAATCAGCTGTACCGACCCGATATTGGTTTGAATTTGCAACCGTGGTACTTCACCCCGAGCCTGAGTCAAGGACAAACTCGTGACCAAAGCTACCAAAACAACTATCAATAGCCTGAAATTATTCATAATGATTAATCCTCCCGACTATTTCTGATTTGACATATTGATCATCTCACTGCTAAAACTGCACTGGTAGCGAGAGTTTCTTACCACATGAGGGTTTGCTGGGTTTTAAGTCATCAGGTAGCAACAATCAACACCTACCCTAAGTGACGCTGTGAGTCCGTCTATGTTCCTGTTTCATTTGATCATTTCCAGGATTTGCTAAGTTTGTTGTGAAACTAGTTACTAGATTGCAGCTGAGAAATCCAGATGAATCACCAACCTGAAGAAGACTTGCAGCGTCGCCTCGAAAATCTAGAGGCACAAATCAATTCTACATCTGTAGATATTGGACAGCCAGCAAAAAATACAGAAACATCCCCGCCAGCATTTGTTCACTGGAAATCTCGTTTAGCAAAATTACAGCTTTGGTTTAAGAATTTGAACGGGATAACCAAGGTAATAGTTGGGGGTCTGGCGGTGCTATTGGCATTGGCAATACTACAAGCATTGCTCAGACTAGTTGCATCAGTGATCAGTGTGGCACTATTGGGTTTCTTGGTGTACCTTGGATACAAATTTTTTGTATCTGGTAACTCCCAAAAATAGCAATAGTCTCATTCAACTGCCCCCATCCATATTTTAAACATAAATTCAAAGGAATTACGCAATGGTGACCCCAATTGTGAGGAAAAATACTAGTCAATCTAAAGAGTCAAACCAATTTGAAAAACCCCATTTCTTGCCATTCACAGCCAGGCGTTTGGCTGCATGGGCTACGGAAATCACTCTGGTGCTTACGAGTGGACTAGTTCCCTTTGGGCTGGGTGTCTATGCCAATTCTAGAAATGACTTTAACCGAGTACCACTCCACCCAGTATTGGTAGTCACTCAAAGAGCGATCGCTCGACCTTTGGCTCTACCTGTGAGCTATGGTATTCCCAATGTCGCCGTCCCCAGTAATTTTTTGTGGATCATAGCCTTATTATCTCCTATAACCCTTTCATGGTGGCAATTATATTTACTGGGAAAAACAGGTAGTACTATTCCCAAGCGCAAATTTGGTGTGCGTGTTGTCAACGAGGTAGGTAAACCGGTGGGTTTAGCAACAGCTGTGGCGCGCGAAGGAGTTGGTCGGTGGACCATACCTGTTTCTATTGCCTATATTCTGTGGCGTTACAGTTTTGCCTTTCCCAATTTAGGACTGTTCACATTTTTGGCTGTCTTGATGGTGCTCGGTGAAGGGATGGCCTTACCATCACGTCGAGGTCGTCGGGCATTTCATGACTGGTTAGCAGGGACATATACAATAGATACTACAGATACTACTCATCCTTTGCACTCTTGGGAGCAAGGGGAGCAACCCCAGGTAGCCGAATCAGAACAGGAACTAGCTCCTGTATCCATGTCAACCCTCACTGGGGAAAGTACAAATATCGCTACCCTCTGGCGAAGGATGCGACAAAACCCCAACCTGATTTTATTTGGCGCAGCCCTGGGCAGTATGATAGCGGTGCTAGGAATTTTAGTCTCTACCCAAGTTTATCTCCAAAGCCAACAAAATGGGCGGGGGACTCAGCAAATCAATAGCGAAAAGTTCCTGGCAATTGTACAAAAATTGGGTCCTGATTCTGGTGCCACCACGGAAGATCGCCAAAGTCTAATTCTAGCAATGGGTAGCCTTAATAACCACCAGGCGAGGCAATTTCTCACAGATATGCTGGTTGAACAAACCAACCCCATCCTCCTAAATAAAATTCAAGAAGCTTTAGTCAGTGTTGGACTCCAGGCTATCCCGGAATTAAAAAACAAAAATCAGTTTTTAGCAGCTGAATTAAAGTCTATGGGTAGCATATCCCCAGGGTGGGAATTGCGACAACAGCAGTTACATATTAACCAGGAGACAATCAACAAAATTCTCAGGGTCAATAGCGCTAAAACCGCAAATGTTGATCTCAGCAAGGCCGAATTGGGTTCAAGCGGTGCTAGGGAAAGTTCATTTTTCCAGTTAGTTTTAGATCAGGTTGATTTGTCGGGAATCAATTGGAAGTCTGCAAATCTGAACCAAGCCAGTTTTAAAGGTAGTATCTTTAGGGGACGGGGTGAGGATGGACACTGGGACACTTACGACGATGCGATCGCGAATTTAAGCCTGGCTCAAATGAAACAAGCTAATTTCACCGATGCTAATCTCAGTCGGGTGATTATGAATCGGAGTGATTTAAGCGGTGCTATTCTCAACAAGGCTAATTTATCTCATGCACGTTTAATAGGTGCTGATCTTAGTAGCACCCAGCTAGTAGGAGCGAATTTGCAGGGTGCATTACTAGAGAAAGCCAGCTTAACTGGTGCTGACATCGGTGATGCCAAATTTCACGGAGCTAATTTATATGGAGCTCGTTTAAGTCGGGTGATTGCCATGGGTACTAATTTATCCCATGCTAACCTAACTAATACTGATTGGCGAGGAGCAGATTTATCGGGAGCCTATTTAGATAACGCTAATCTCAGTAATGCTAACCTCAGCGCCACTCGCCTTACTGGTGCGGTATTACGCAAAGCTAGGTTAGAAAATGCTAACTTGCAAAATGCTGACCTGAGTTTTGTGGATTTACGGGGAGCAAATGTCACCGGTGCTGATTTTCTAGGAACAGTTCTGGCTCCGGTCAAACAAAATCCCACAGATACATTTGTCCAAACGCCAGATTTAGGCTCAATTTCTGCTGTGGTCAAAGGTGTTGATTTCTCTCAAGCCAAAAATTTAGATCGTGACCAAATAGCTTACATTTGTGGCCAAGGCGGTTTCCATTCCAGTTGTCCGTAGGATTTCGGTAACCATACCCGCCTCTACAATTAAACTCTTGGCGGTATCTCAGCCGGATGTGGCTGTTTCCACAAGGGCTAACTTTGGGGATACACACTTCCCAGCAATACTATCACTTTACTGTAAGGTTAATATGCCGCTCAACTGAGGCGACATCGATTGTCACAGGTTGATTACCCTTACCTGGTATAATTAATGTAACACTAAATGAATCAGGGGTAAACACCTCATACGGCTTTCATCCCTAGACCCTGTCTCCAGGGTTTTCAGTCTGTCTTCTTGATTATTATCTATTTGCTGATTATGCCATCAATCAATTCTTCTCATCCCACGGATTTACTTCGTTACCGTCCTCGTCGTCTGCGCCGGACTGAATCTTTACGACGAATGGTCAGGGAAACTACTCTGAGTGTTAATGACTTAATCTACCCCATGTTTGTCACCGAGGGAGAAGGGCAAAAAGTAGAAATTGCTTCTATGCCTGATTGTTATCGCTATTCCTTAGATTTATTGTTAAAAGAAGTACAGCAAGTTTATGATTTGGGAATCAATGCCATCGCTCTGTTTCCCGTAATTCCCGAAGAAAAAAAAGATAATCTTGGTACTGAAAGCTATAATTCAAATGGACTAGTACAGAGAACTGTCAAAGCTATCAAACAAGCAGTTCCAGACATTATTATCATGACTGATGTGGCCTTAGACCCCTTCACTAGTCATGGCCATGATGGTTTAATTGATCAAGAGGGTAACATCTTGAATGACCCCACTGTGGAAGTCTTGGTAAAAATGGCAGTTTCCCAAGCAGCAGCCGGGGCCGGTTTTGTCGCACCTTCCGATATGATGGATGGTAGAGTCGGCGCGATTCGTCAGGCTTTAGATGCAGCAGGTTACATTGATGTGGGCATTTTGGCATACTCAGCTAAGTATGCTTCTGCCTATTATGGACCTTTCCGGGATGCTTTAGATTCTGCACCGAAATTTGGTGATAAAAAAACTTATCAAATGGACCCAGCTAACACCAGGGAAGCTTTGAAGGAAATAGAATTAGACATCGCCGAGGGAGCAGATATGGTCATGGTAAAACCAGCCCTAGCTTATCTGGATATCATCCATCAAGTCCGCAACGCCACACATCTACCTGTAGCAGCATATAACGTCAGTGGTGAATACGCCATGATTAAAGCGGCGGCGCGTATGGGTTGGATTGATGAGAAAAAAATCATTTTGGAAACTTTAACCAGCATGAAACGAGCCGGTGCTGATTTAATCCTGACTTATTTCGCCAAAGAAGTAGCCTTAATGTTGTCTTAACTACCTCCTACAAGTTCTTGGTGTCTCTGTGTCTTTGTGGTTCGTTTAAATAATGAGAGTTTTGATTCTTGGTGGAACCGGAGAAGCAGCACAATTGGCGGCGAAAGTTGCCAATATCCAGGGAATTGAGGCTATCACATCTCTAGCCGGTCGCACCCGTCAACCCTCATTACCATTGGGGGATTTGCGCATTGGGGGTTTTGGTGGTGTGACTGGACTAGTTAATTATCTGCATCAGATGAAAATTGATGTATTGATTGATGCTACTCATCCCTTTGCGACTCAAATTGCCTCAAATGCCTCTGAAGCAGCCATTGCAGTCAATATACCCCGTTTAAAGTTAATCCGCCCACCTTGGCAACAAGTTAATGGCGATCGCTGGATTGAAGTTGATAGTATAAAAGCTGCGGCTGCCGTAGTAGAAAATCAATCAAAACGGGTTTTTTTAAGCATTGGAAGGCAAGAAATCGGAGCTTTTGCCCATTTGCAGCTTTGGTTTCTCATGCGGATGATTGACCCTCCAGAAGCCAATGCTTTACTACCTCTGGGAAAACTGTTGTGCGATCGCGGACCTTTTCACCTGCATAATGAAAGAGAAATGCTAATTCACCATCAAATTGATACCATTGTCAGTAAAAATAGTGGTGGTGAGGCCACTTATGCCAAACTTGTCGCAGCAAGGGAGTTAAACCTCCCTGTGGTAATGGTCAAGCGTCCCCCTCCACCCCCAGGGGAGCAAGTTACAGATATAGAGCAAGCTTTGTTGTGGCTATATTCTTTATTGGGAAAACGCCCACATTCCCAATAAAAAACGCCCCTCATTTCTGAGAGGCGTTTATGATTCAGCTAAACTTTATGATTAGCCGTTGATTGCAGGAGCAGTCAAAGCAACAGGAGCAACTTCACCAGCAGCCAAGTCTAAGGGGAAGTTGTGAGCGTTACGCTCGTGCATTACTTCCATACCCAGGTTAGCGCGGTTG
>NZ_JANQDG010000027.1:0-9405 GCF_029891665.1 Anabaenopsis sp. FSS-46
ATGATGTATCAAAAATTTTAGATCCCCCTAAATCCCCCTTGAAAAGGGGGACTTTGATTCTAGTTCCCCCCTTATTAAGGGGGGTTAGGGGGGATCTGCAAGTGTATAAAGTCACCATCTAAAACTTTCCAAACATCCTCTTAGAGACCATGGGATAGGACTTTTGAGTTTTGCTATATAAACCTGCTATTTGTAATCCTTCAGCTTGTAGTTTCCCCATCATCATTTTGAAAGGGACTTTTGCCAATTTGCAGTTGTTTTTTCGTTTTTTTCAGTTGTTTCCATAAAGCTTTGATTTGTTCGTAAGCTTCTTCTGGGGTGAGCTTTCCACCAGTCTCTAAATTACAGATATAACTGATACGTTGAGCAAATTCCTGCAAATTTGCATTAAAAACCAAATTTTCCGGCTTGACATGACCATAGTAGCGTCCACGAGGATAGAGAAAATCATCTTTGTTCATTATTTTTTTCTCCATTTTTGTTGTGTTTATTTTCCATAAATGGTTAATTATGATTGGGAATTTCAAACATTAAGTCAAACCTCAAACCTTTGACAAAAACCTGTATAAACAATTTACAGAACATTTTGTGTAAGTGAGATACAGTAGGGCGGCATGATTCCTACCCTACGGGAGTTTTAAGATTAATACTCGCACCTCATTTACCTGTGATCTGCTGTATTTACTTAATTGGCAAAATATGATAGTTTTATAGTCTGATTGTTGAGAACTTATTTCATTAAATTATCATTAAATGATAAACTAGATTTTGTCAATTGATTACATATTTTATCCTTGATCATCTTTTTTCAGGTGTATGTGCTTGATATCAGCTAACCAACTATAGCTAACTCAGCACCAATGGCGGATATTGAAGCACAAAAGATAAAATAGTTAAGCCTAAAAGGTCGAAAACTACCCACTGCGTACAAATTTATCTCATATCATGTCTGTTTATCCCCAGTTATACGAAGGCAAAGCTAAAATTCTCTATGCAACGGACGAGCCAGAAGTTCTGTTAGCTGATTTTAAAGATGATGCCACGGCTTTTAATGCCCAGAAACGTGGCAGTATTATCAACAAGGGAAAAATTAACTGTAGCATTTCTAGCCGGCTATTTCAGCAGTTAGAAAGCAAAGGTATAAAAACACACTACATTGACAGTCCTCAACCGCACCAAATGCGAGTCAAGGCTGTGAAGATTGTGCCACTAGAAGTAGTGGTGAGAAATATTGCCGCAGGAAGTCTGTGTCAGCAAACAGGATTACCAATAGGTACAGTGCTCAAACAACCTTTAGTGGAATTTTATTACAAAAATGACCAGTTGGGAGATCCACTGTTAACACGCGATCGCCTATTGCTCTTAGAACTAGCAACACCGGAACAAGTAGAGACAATTCACAATCTAGCATTGCAAGTCAACGAATTTCTCCGGGGATTTTGGCAGCAGTGCGGCATTACCCTAGTAGACTTCAAACTAGAATTTGGTTTGGACTCAAAACAGCAGATACTCTTGGCAGATGAAATCAGCCCGGATACCTGCCGTTTATGGAACACAGCCGAAGCAGATCCTAACTTGAGGGTGATGGATAAAGACCGTTTCCGTCGGGATTTGGGAAATGTAGAAAATGCTTACCAGGAGGTATTAGAAAGAGTGCTAAAAGCAGTAGAAACTAAAACTTGAAATGGTCAAAAGCAAAAAGTCAGAATCAATAGTTTTTGACTGATGCTTTGTGAACCATAAGTAAATAGGCAATAGGAAGCAACTTGATTTGCACCTGGGGTCTTGTGCATAAGAGTAATGGTGTGTGGATGTGATAGCTTGCGTGGCGTAGCCATAGAGGAATTTAAAGAACATGCGTTTATCTCCGGTATGGATGGCATTTGTAGCAGTTGCAGCGCCACTAGGCATCTGTGAGAGTGCAAATGCCCAAAGTATTAATAATTCAGAACAGACAACAGAGGTTTTTAGTCCTGGGTTCAATCAGCAGTCAGCAATTGAAACTAAAAATCAGTCTTTGTTCACGGTTACCCCCCTGAAATCATCCCAGAAGACAACAGCAGAAGTAATTGTCCCCACCTTAACAAGCCTGAAAGTTGATTCGGTGGCGGAAATTGCCCCCCCAGTGCTCACGGCTCAAACTACTCCCAGTGGGGAAAATTCCAATACTCCAACCTCAGAAACTCGAGTACTGATATCAGAAGTAGTTGTCAGATCAGAAAAGGGACAACTAACACCGGAACTAGAAAAGCAAGTTTACAGCGTCATTCGTACTCAACCAGGTCGGACAACAACCAGATCTGAACTGCAAGAAGATATTAATGCCATCTTTGCCACTGGGTTCTTTGCCAACGTTGAAGCAGTGCCAGAAGATACACCTGTGGGCGTACGGGTAAGCTTTATTGTCCAACTTAACCCCGTCCTCACCAAAGTACAAGTGCAAGCTAATCCGGGAACTGATGTTCCCTCGGTACTAGCTCCCGGTACTGTGGATGCAGTCTTTGGTGAGCAATATGGTCAAGTCCTGAACCTGAGACAATTCCAAGCAGGTATCCAGCAGTTAACTAAAAAGTACCAAGAACAAGGTTACGTATTAGCCAACCTCATTGGCTCACCACAAATTTCGGAAACCGGCCTTGTCACCCTACAAATAGCCGAAGGGGTGGTAGAAAATATTCAGGTCCGCTTCCAGGATCGCGAAGGTCGGGAGGTAGATGAAAACGGAGAACCAATTCAGGGACGAACCCAAGAATATATAATTACCCGAGAAATGAAGTTAAGTCCAGGAGAAGTATTTAACCGGGACATAGTACAAACAGACCTCCAGAGGGTATTTGGACTGGGGCTATTTGAAGATGTCAACATATCTCTTGACCCTGGTACTGACCCGAGTCAGGTAAAAGTAGTAGTGAACGTAGCCGAACGTACTAGTGGGTCTATTGCAGCTGGAGCCGGGTTTAGTTCTGCCAGTGGATTATTTGGGACTGTAAGCTATCAGCAGCAAAACCTAGGAGGAAGAAACCAAAACCTAGGAGCCGAAGTACAGATCGGACAACGGGAGCTGCTTTTTGATCTGCGGTTTACAGACCCCTGGATTGCCGGTGACCCCTATAGAACTTCTTATACAACAAATATTTTTCGCCGCAGTTCCGTTTCCTTAATTTTTGACGGCAAAGATGAGAATATAAGAACATTTCAACTAGGTGAAACCGACGGCGATCGCCCTCGTGTTCTCCGATTAGGTGGTGGTATTAATTTTAACCGTCCATTATCTCCCAATCCCTATGAAAGATCAGAATGGAGTGCTTCAGCCGGATTGCAGTATCAACGAATTTCCACCCGTGATGCTGATGGTAATATCAGACCGCAAGGAGCAGTATTCGAGGATGGAGTGCCCACAGAAACAGTTCCTCTAAGCCTCTCAGGGGGAGGTGAAGATGACTTAGTGTTATTACAACTAGGCGCACAGCGCGACCTGCGTAATAACCAATTGCAACCAACAGCAGGTTCTTTGCTACGCTTTGGTGTGGATCAGTCCGTACCAGTGGGACTAGGTAGCATTTTTCTAACCAGACTCCGGGGTAACTATAGTCAATACTTACCTGTGAGGTTGACCAACTTCGCACCGGGGGCGCAAACCCTAGCCTTTAACGTGCAAGGCGGAACAATTCTGGGTGACTTACCGCCCTATGAAGCTTTTACCCTAGGCGGTAGCAACTCTGTGCGGGGTTACGAAGAAGGAGCCTTAACCAGTGGACGCAGTTATGTCCAAGCCTCTGTTGAGTATCGCTTCCCTGTATTCTCAGTGGTTAACGGCGCACTGTTTGTTGATGTCGGTAGTGACTTAGGAACCACAACTCAGGCGGCTAACGTCCTCAACAAAAACGGTAGTGGCTACGGTTACGGTTTGGGTGTGCGTGTACAATCGCCACTAGGCCCCATTCGGATTGACTACGGCATTAACGATGACGGCGATAGTCGCATCAATTTTGGTATTGGTGAAAGGTTTTAACGGCACTTGCTAATTTTGGCATTTGCCTCAATACTATTCCGATAAGGGGTCATCACCGAAACTGCAAATGAATCACATATTAACTTTTAGCTCATGGAACAACACACCATAGCAGGAGAAATCACTCAAACTGGAGTGGGACTGCATAGTGGTGTGAGTACCCATGTGCGCATATTCCCAGCTCCATCTGGGAGTGGGCGGTACTTTGTGCGGGTGGATTTGCCAGATTTACCAATCATTCCGGCTCAAGTTACCGCCGTCAGTCAAACTCTGCTCTCTACTCAATTGGGCCAAGGTGAAGCTGGCGTGCGCACAGTGGAGCACTTATTAGCAGCCCTGGCCGGTATGGGTGTCGATAACGCCCGCATTGAAATTGATGGACCAGAAGTACCACTATTAGACGGTTCAGCACAGGTTTGGACTGACAGTATTACTCAAGTTGGCTTAGTGTCGCAACCAACTAGTAAACCAGTTCCCTTGGTGGTGAAACAGCCCATCTGGATTTATGAAAATGATGCTTTTGCGTGCGCCCTTCCAGCATCAATAACCCGTTTTAGTTACGAGATTGATTTTGAACTGTCGGCTATTGGCAACCAATGGTACAGTTGGTCATTGAGTGACAACTTTGTGGCGGAAATTGCTCCGGCTCGTACTTTTGGGTTACTACACCAAATTGAATACTTACAGAAAACCGGGTTAATTAAGGGTGGTAGCTTGGATAACGCCCTTGTTTGTGGGTCAGAAGGTTGGGTAAATCCACCACTCAGGTTTGAAAATGAACCAGTTCGTCATAAAATATTAGATTTAGTAGGAGATTTGAGTTTATTGGGAAATTTTCCTCAAGCTCATTTCTTAGCATATAAAGCCAGCCACAATTTACACATTCAACTGGCTCGGAAAATTTTAGAACAGGAATCGGGTAAAATCTAAAATCTCAGGTTTTCACCCATGACTACTTAATTCATTAATTACAAATTCAACACAGCGCTAATGGCAATTGTCACCCCAGTGAATAGTCCCGATACTACTGCACCTACATCTACCCCAGAAAAAAGTACTGAAATTAAAACCACATTTTCATCTGAAGAAATTCAGAAATTGCTACCCCACCGTTACCCATTCCTATTGGTAGATAAAATCATTGACTATGTTCCCGAAAAACTGGCTGTAGGCGTTAAAAATGTCACTGTCAATGAACCACAGTTCCAGGGACATTTCCCAGAACGTCCCCTGATGCCTGGAGTGCTGATTGTTGAAGCAATGGCACAGGTTGGGGGTATTATTCTTAAGCAATTACCAGGGTTTGAGGAGGGACTATTTGTGTTTGCTGGTATCGATAAAGTGCGATTCCGCCGCCAGGTAGTTCCGGGAGATCAGCTAGTGATGACAGTAGAACTATTGTGGATAAAACAACGTCGTTTCGCTAAAGTACAAGCCCGTGCAGAGGTTGACGGTCAACTTGCTACTGAAGGCGAATTAATGTTTTCTCGAATTAACTAATAAGCTGTCGAGTGGGTAAAGCCGTGGTTGACTCTTAAGCTCGACTTCCATAAATAACAAAACATCATCCAGTCTAGATTTTCGTTGCTCTTACACACAACTTGCTTTGCTCGACACTTTTGGCCACTGATTGTATAAACGCCATTAATCGCGTTTCTACACTTAAAAAAGTTCTGGAGATTCACCCTTGAAAACGCTTATTCATCCCACCGCTGTAATTCATCCTCAATCGGAACTTCACCCAACAGTGCAAGTCGGTGCCTATGCTGTGATTGGAGCTAATGTCAAAGTCGGCATGGAAACAATTATTGGCCCTCATGTCGTGCTAGAAGGTCCTTGTGAGATTGGAGCGCGAAATCAGATTTTTCCCGGTGCTGCTATTGGTATGGAACCCCAGGATCTCAAGTTTGTTGGCGAACCAACTTGGGTGAAAATTGGTGACAATAACTTAATTCGTGAATATGTCACTATTAACCGTGCTACTGGGGCGGGTGAGGCTACGGTGATTGGCAATAATAACCTGTTAATGGCTTATGTACACGTAGCTCACAACTGCATAATTGAAGACCACGTGATTATTCCTAACTCCGTGGCATTGGCGGGTCACGTCCATATAGAGTCACGCGCCAGGTTGGGCGGAGTTTTAGGGGTGCATCAATTTGTACATATTGGTCAACACGCAATGGTCGGGGGAATGGCACGTATTGACCGCGATGTGCCTCCTTATATGTTGGTGGAGGGAAATCCCGCACGGGTGAGAACTCTGAATCTAGTAGGGTTAAAACGTTCTGGGATGAGTTCTGAGGATTTACAAGTTTTGAAAAAGGCTTTTCGGCTTCTCTATCGCTCTGGCTTAAGTTTTAAGGAGGCTTTAGAAGCACTCGAACAACTCGGAGACAGTGAACAACTGCAATCCCTGCGTCGTTTTCTCCTACTTTCTCAAATGTCTGGAAGACGTGGGTTAATTCCGGGAAGGAAAAAAACCAGCCCCCATGATGACTCTTGAATTTATACAGCTTTTATTGGGGTGAGATGGACAAGAACGGGCATCATTCCCACCCCGGAATAGTTTTATCATTCACTGTAGTGCCTATATTCGTTAAATATACTGTATTTTATCAGTATAATGTAACTACTTATTTATCCGTTGTTAAATATGAATTTTTATTAATTATCAAATGCGTATATTTATCAGCACAGGGGAAGTATCTGGGGATTTGCAAGGCTCATTGCTGATTCAGGCAATTAAGCGTCAATCCGCTGGTTTAAAATTAGAAATTGTGGCTCTGGGTGGGGAAAAAATGGCAGCCCAGGGCGCTACTATTTTGGGGAAAACTAGTGGTATTGGTTCTATGGGTTTGGTGGAATCTTTGCCTTATATTTTCCCTACTATTAGGGTACAACGTCAGGCGATCGCTTTTTTGCAACAATACCCCCCTGATTTAGTCATACTAATTGATTATATGGGACCTAATCTGGGCATTGGTACTTATATGCAAAAGCATTTACCACAGATACCAGTGGTTTATTACATCGCTCCCCAAGAGTGGGTCTGGTCTATTGGTTTACGTAATACATCCCGTATTGTCAGCTTTACAGATAAACTCTTGGCTATCTTCCCAGAAGAAGCCCGTTATTTTCGCGAGAATGGCGCACAAGTGCAGTGGGTTGGTCACCCCCTAGTTGACAGAATGCAAGATGCACCCAGTCGCTCAGTAGCTCGGGCTAAATTGCAAATTCCACCCGCACAAAAGGCGATCGCACTCCTCCCAGCTTCTCGTCATCAAGAGTTAAAATACCTCTTACCAGTAATTTTTCAAGCTGCTCAAACTATTCAAGCTCAATTACCATTCGTCCATTTTTGGATTCCCCTATCTCTGGAAGCTTACAGACAACCCATAGAAACAGCTATTCAACGTTATGGTTTACGGGCGACAATTCTGTGCGAGCAACAAAAAGAACTATTTGCCGCCGCTGATCTGGCTATCACTAAATCTGGTACGGTTAACCTAGAACTGGCTTTATTAAATGTGCCCCAAGTTGTGGTTTATCGCCTCAACCCCTTGACTGTTTGGATTGCTCGCAACATTCTTAAAGGTTCTATACCTTTTGCTTCACCAGTTAATTTAGTGGTGATGAAGCCCATTGTACCAGAATTCCTACAAGAACAAGCGACACCGGAAAATATTCTCCAAGCATCCATGGAATTACTCTTAAATCCTGAGCGCCGACAGCAAACTTTCGCAGATTATACCCAAATGCGTCAGCTGTTGGGGGAGGTAGGTGTATGCGATCGCGCTGCTGCAGAGATTTTGCAAATGTTACCAGGTATTGGAAAGTAGGAAATAATCACTAGAAGCAGATGAAACAAAACCGCCCTATTGCTGTGGATTTATTTGCTGGTGCTGGGGGGATGACCCTCGGTTTTGAACAAGCTGGCTTTGATGTATTAGCATCTGTAGAAATCGACCCTATCCACTGTGCAACCCACGAGTTTAATTTTCCTTTTTGGACTGTTTTATGTCAGCCTGTTGAAGAAACTACCAGTCAACATATTAGACAAAATTCGGCTATTGGTAATCAAGAAATTGATGTCGTCTTTGGTGGTCCGCCCTGTCAGGGATTCTCATTAATAGGTAAACGTTCTTTTCAAGACCCTAGAAATTCCTTGGTATTTCATTATATTAGATTAGTATTAGCACTCCAGCCCAAGTTTTTTGTCATGGAAAATGTCAAAGGAATGACTGCGGGAAAACATCAAGAATTCATTGCACAAATTATTAATGAATTTGAGAGTAATGGTTATCAAGTTAAACAAAAATATCAGGTTTTAAATTCTGCCTATTTTGGAGTTCCCCAAAATCGCGAACGGTTATTTATTCTCGGTTGTCGTCATGATTTAGAACTACCAAATTATCCAGACACCATTACTCAACCAGCTAAACAAAAGAAATCAGGATTCTCTCATCAATTAAACTTAAGTCCGACAGTTTGGGAAGCATTGCAAGATTTACCAGAGATTGAAAAATATGATGAATTGTATCAACGTGATTGGGTAGTTGCAGAGTTGGGAAAGCCTAGTGATTACGGTCTATTACTGCGTGGTTTAAATTCGCCAAATAATGACTATGGATATCAACGTCACTATGACTCTACCATCTTGACCTCCAGTTTAAGAACAAAGCATAGTTTAGAGTCTATGACCAGATTTGCAGCTACACTTCCTGGTACAACCGAAAAAATTAGCCGCTTCTATAAACTTCACCCCCAAGGTATTTGTAATACTCTCAGAGCAGGTACACCTAGTAATCGCGGAGCTTTTACCTCCCCTAGACCTATACATCCGTTTATACCCAGATGTATTAGTGTGCGGGAAGCAGCGCGGTTACATTCCTATCCTGATTGGTTTAGGTTTCATTGCACAAAATGGCACGGATTTAGACAGATAGGTAATTCTGTTCCTCCTTTATTAGCTAAAGCTGTAGGGTTAGAAATTATTAAATGTTTAGACTTAAAGTTAGATAAACCCACAAAAATACAAGATTTGGGAGATGAAAGTTTACTGAATTTGGATATGACAGCAGCAGCTAAATATTTTGCAGTGAATCCAGATGTTATAGAGCCGAGACTAAGAAAATTAAATATCACTCCATAAACAATTTCCTCCGAAGAATCTGTAATTATTCAACCTTACTAAAAAGGGGAGTGAAAAATTCACATAAGCGATCGCTAAAAAAAATTAGTTTATGTTTACTCACTTCTTGCACCTGGAAAACTGGATGTCAAAACCATGACTACGTGCAAGGGGAGTTAGCCGTTCAATGTCAAGTAAAAGTAGATACATAACTATATGAGGAAAAATAGACTCAAGGGCAGTTTGTGCAGCCTGACCC
>NZ_JANQDG010000028.1:0-14932 GCF_029891665.1 Anabaenopsis sp. FSS-46
CACTAAAGCCAAGTGCAAACAAAGAAGAAGGATGAAACTTGCTGCTAGTAGACTGCGAGGTAAAATCAAAAACCTTGTAGACGAATTGCACAAGAAAACTGCTCGATTTTTGGTTAATAACTTTGACATTATTTTACTGCCAACCTTTGAAACATCCCAAATGTCTCAGAAGGCGAAACGACGAATTAGATCAAAGTCAGTGCGCCAAATGTTAACACTCTCTCACTACCGATTTAAGTGTTTTCTCAAGCATAAGGCTTTTGAAACTAATAAAGTAGTGATGGATGTGAACGAAGCGTACACATCAAAAACAGTCAGTTGGACTGGTGAAATCATCCCCTACCTTGGTGGTGCTAAGTTCGTTAAGTCTCCATCTGACGGGCGGGTAATGAGCCGGGACATAAATGGTGCGCGGGGGATTTTCCTACGTGCATTGGTTGATACGCCCTCTCTTCAAGAGTGTATTTGTTAGTGAAATTTAGCAAAAAAGTATCGGAAAGTTAAGATAATTCCGAGGAATTACCCAGAAAAATCCATGATTAAGCAACCAGTTCATGTAGCGATCGCAATTCTTTATCAACAAGATAAATTCCTCATGCAACTGCGAGATAATATCCCTGGTATTGTCTACCCTGGTTACTGGGGGCTATTCGGTGGTCATCTGGAAGATGGCGAAACGCCAGATGCAGCACTCCAGCGAGAAGTAATGGAAGAAATCGGCTACAGTCTGCCAAAATTTTTTGCATTCCGCTGTTATGTAGATGATACTGTGGTTCGTCATGTGTTTCATGCACCACTCTTAGTCGAATTGAATCAACTAGTTTTAAACGAAGGCTGGGACATGAGATTATTAACAGCTGAAGATATTCGCCAAGGTCAGTGTTATTCGCCAATAGCCGATGAAGTAAGACCTTTAGGGGGTATACATCAGCGCATCATGTTAGATTTTATCGGTGATTAAGAAATGCCCATCTTCCCCGATAAGTCCCAGTCCCCAGGTACCACATAGTCAAGTGTTGAAATTCCGGTAAAAAACCGTACTTAAGCCGAAACTACTTTTCTATCTGAATTCCCTAGACTAAGATAATGATAGAGGCAAAAATATAAGCTACTGAGTCTCAACACTCAGTTTAATACAAGCAAAATGGGATTCTTTGACTCTGATATAGTTCAGCAGGAAGCAAAACAGCTGTTTGAGGATTATCAAGCACTAATCAAACTTGGCAGCAACTACGGCAAGTTTGATCGTGAGGGCAAAAAGCTATTCATCGAGCAAATGGAAGCTATGATGGATCGCTATCGCGTCTTTATGAAGCGATTCGAGCTGTCAGAGGATTTTATGGCGCAGATGACTGTGCAGCAACTGAAAACTCAGCTAGGTCAATTTGGCGTAACTCCCCAGCAGATGTTTGAGCAAATGCATCTGACCCTAGAGCGTATGAAAACCGAACTAGAAAAACAGCAGTAGTGAATTTAAATTTCTTGGTGCAATTTTAGTTTTTTGAAAAAAACTAAAATTGCACTAATTATTTATGGTTTAGGTTGCTCAAACTGGGAAGGTGGCTTAAAGTTCTGTGAAGGTACACCTTTGAGGGCTTGTTCCATAAAATCTTTCCAGATAGGAGCCACCATACCGCCACCGGTTGCTCCTCTAGATAATGGTCTGTTATCGTCTCTACCCACCCAGACAGCAGTTGTTAACTGTGGTACAGTACCCACATACCAAATATCCCTTTCAGATGAAGTTGTTCCTGTCTTACCAGCACTAGGACGACCTATATCCGCGGCTCTACCAGTGCCGTTAGTTACTACTGAACGCATAACATCAATGGTGGCTGCTGATGCCCATGGGTCGAGAACTAACTGTGGTTTGGGTGTATTATCTAACAAGATATTGCCACTACTATCGGTGACACGGGCCATAATCGTCGGTGGCGACTTCCAGCCATAATTGGCAAAGGTAGCGTAAGCACTCGCTAGTTCCAGAGGTGTTATGCCTATAGCTCCTAGGGGTAAAGAAGTCACAGGTTTCATGGGACTATTGATGCCCAAGGTACGGGAGACTTCCACAACTTTATTCATGCCTATAGACATACCCACCCTGATCACGGGAATATTACGAGACTGGGCTAGGGCGGAACGTATTGTCATTCCACCTTGAAAGCCACCATCATAGTTTCTGGGACTGTACCAACCGCTACCATCTCGATAACTAACTGGTGTATCTTGCACTATGGTATCTGGTGTATACTTACCAGTGGCAAAAGCGGCATAGAATACTAGTGGTTTAAAAGCAGAACCTGGTTGACGCTGGGCTTGGGTTGCACGGTTAAATTCACTAGTTCGGGAATTTACACCCCCTACTAGAGCCTTAACAAACTGCGTCCGGGGGTCAATAGCTACCAGAGCAATTTGATTACCCTTTAACCCCTGACTGTTCAATTTTTGATGCCAGTTGCTGACAGTTTGTTCTGCCATAATTTGGAAATCAGCATCAACAGTGGTTTGCACACGCATTCCACCTTTTATCAGTGCGTCACGCCCAAATTTTTGAACTAACTCCCGAGACACAGTATTAGTAATATAAGGTAAAGCGCTACCTTGGAAAGAGCGAATTCTGCCAAACTTAAGTTCTTGGTTGAGAGCCTGATCATATTCATCCTGGCTAATCCAGTTCAAATCGAGCATCCGCCCCAAAACTTCTCTTTGTTTGCGTTTTGCCAGTTCCATATTCGCAAAGGGGCTAAATTCTTCTGGTGCTTGAATTAACCCCGCCATCATGGCTGACTCAGCCAAGTTTAAAATTTCTGCTGACTTGTTAAAGTAACTGCGTGCTGCTGTTTGTACACCATAGTTATTATGACCCCAATAAACCTGATTGAGGTACATTTCTAGAATTTCTTCTTTCTTGAGGATTTGCTCTAACCTAATTGCTAGTACCGCTTCAGCTAACTTCCGGGTAAAAGCACGCCTGTGAGATAAAAACAAATTTTTTACCAGCTGCATGGTGATAGTAGAGCCTCCCTCGCGCACACCACCTGCTAGCAAGTTCGTTACCAAAGCACGTCCCACACCACTGGGATTGATACCGTGGTGATCGTAAAAATGACTATCTTCACTGGCTAGCACTGCCCGTTTAAGGTGCGGGGAAATTCTATTTAGGGGAATCACCTCCCGGTTAGCTTCTCCGTGAAGACTAGCTAGTAGTTTACCATTAATGTCATAGATATAACTTGTTTCCGAGGGAAAAAAGTTACGCATCTGTCTGACATCTGGTAAGTTACGGAAACTAATAGCCAGGCCAACTAGCCCCCCGGCTACAATGGAGCTGGCGAGCATGGTGATTGACAGTAGAGTACCGCCAGTTATTTGGCCTACTCCTTTGAAAAACTCAAAACCTGATGAAGCGTGACCTTGCGGTTGCTTATTTGTCAAAGTCCTAGAAGACGACACGGCTTTCTTACTTCCTCACTTGTAAATATAACTGTAATTTATTCAATGAAGCTAGGCGGTTAATTTTTTGCCATTATATTAATTCGGTAGATTAAACTGCGGACATATTGCCTATGAGTATCACCAACCAGCCTTCCTATAGAGTACAAAACATAGTTAATGGTGAATCTGTGAGTATGAAAGAAAATTTTTTTTGGCTGCATCGTGGCGTGGTGGAAGTTTTCCCCCAACCAACTGATGCTGATAGTGAAACTGAAAGTTTAGAGAAACGCCTGTTAACTACGAACCGACCTTTAAGGATCAAACTGGGAATTGACCCCACAGGATCTGATATTCATCTTGGTCATAGCATACCAGTACGGAAACTGCGATCTTTTCAAGATGCTGGTCATACTGCTGTTTTGATTATTGGTGATTTTACCGCTCGTATTGGCGATCCTACAGGTAAGTCTGAGGTGCGCCGTCAGCTTACAGAAGCAGATGTGGCACGCAATGCTCAAACTTATCTTGACCAGGTGCGTCCTATCTTAGATTTTGACACCCCTGGTAGATTGGAGGTGCGTTATAACTCGGAATGGCTATCCCGGCTTAATTTAGGGAAGATTCTCGAGTTACTCTCTACTATGACTGTGGGACAGATGTTAGCCAAAGAGGGATTCGCGGAACGCTATAGAAAAGAGAATCCAATTTTCCTTCATGAGTTCCTCTATCCATTGATGCAAGGCTATGATTCAGTGGCTGTGGAAGCAGATGTAGAGTTAGGGGGAACTGACCAAAAGTTTAACATCGCTGTGGGGCGAGACTTGCAACGGCATTTTGGACAAAAGCCACAGTTTGGGTTACTGCTGCCGATTTTAATCGGTACGGATGGCGTGCAAAAAATGTCTAAGTCTCTCGGTAATTATGTGGGATTATCAGAACACCCAGCCCAAAAATATCAGAAGTTACAAGGTGTTCCTGATAATTTACTATCTCAGTATTTTGAACTGTTGACTGATTTACCTTTGGATCAACTGCCAGAAAATCCCCGCGATCGCCAAATGCTTTTAGCATGGGAAGTTGTGCGACAATACAACGGTGAAGCTGCTGCTATTCAGGCTAAGGATGCGGCCAAAACCGGCGGTAAGGAAGGTGCAGTTCCAGAGTTCTCCCTGGCGGGAGTCTCGGAGTTTCCTGTGAAGTTGGCTTACCTTCTGAATGTGACTGGTTTATGTAAAAGTACTGGGGAAGGTAAACGCAAAATTCAGGAGGGTGGTGTACGTCTAGATGGCGATCGCATTACTGATGTTGATACCATTTTTCAGGGGGAGAATGAATTACACGGGCGGGTTCTACAAGTTGGCAAAAATAAGTTTGTCCGTTTAGTGCTTTAATGGCAGTTGGGAACAGATGTAGAGGCCTTAGCGGCTTCCCCTAGGGTACACAGATGAACACACATAAAAAGATTATTGTGCCTTTGGATGTGCCGGATTTACAAAGTGCGATCGCTCTTGTAGACCGGTTACCCCTGGTAGATTTCTGGAAGGTGGGTTTAGAATTATTTACTAGTTCTGGTCCAGCAATTCTGGAAGTTTTAAAGTCTCGCCAAAAGCGGATTTTTTTAGATTTGAAGTTTCACGACATCCCCAATACTGTGGGGGGGGCCTGTCGTGCTGCTGCTGGTTATGGGGTGGATTTACTCACAATTCACGCTACTGCTGGTCAAGATGCTTTAAAAGCTGCTTGGTCAGCTGTACAGGAGGGGGCGTTACAGGCGGGTGTGAAACCACCTCAGTTAATTGCTATCACCCTACTTACAAGTATTTCTTCTCGGCAGCTGGCAATTGATTTGAAGGTTCCCCTAGAATTACCAGAGTATGCTTTAGCAATGGCACTCATGGCTCAGGAGTGTGGGTTAAGTGGTGCTGTTTGTTCACCCCAAGAGGTAGCACAGTTAAGGCAAATTTGTGGCGATGACTTTTTGCTGGTTTGTCCAGGTATCCGCCCCAGTTGGGCACGAAAGGCAGATCAAAAGCGATCGCTGACCCCCGCCGAAGCTATACTCGCTGGCGCAGACTACCTAGTAATTGGCCGTCCTATTACTGGGTCTGACGATCCTCAGTTAGCCTGGAATCAGATCGTTGAGGAATTAACCACGTTGGCATGAAGGCAAAAGTCAGGAGAAGCAATTATCGCTGGTGGTTTATAGTTGTCTGGGGAGTCTTGACAGCAAATACTATGAATAATTCCGTATTTGCCCATATACCTATGTCACTAAACCAGAAAGAAACTCTTTGTTCTCAGACAAGTTTAGAAAAATTAACTACTCAGCTATTGCGTGATTTACCTGGCTATGCTAACCGTGCATCTCAGCGCGCCCGTCGTCGTAGTAGAAGCAGTGACATTTATAGCTATATGCTGGTGGCGGGAAAACCTGAATTTGCACCTCTACCCCTCAACATAGATGAGCGGCAAAATACAACGGTGGTTGAACAGGTTTTTTTTACTACTTTAGAAAGGCAGTATATCAGCGGCAAGGCTGTAGAATCGCAGCAATTTCACCGGCTGTTATTGACAAAATCTCTCACTGGTTGGCGTTTGGTAATGATGTTTACCCAAGAAGGTAATTATCCCCAACAGCAGGTAGTATCTCCCCCCAGGGATAGTAGTAATGGTGTGGTTGCACAAGCTGTAAAAACTTGGTTGCGAGACTGTCGGGCGCGGTAGTCAGGAATAAAATAACTGTAGTCAGAATCCTTAACTTCTGCTATTTGTCAGTAATTTGATCTAACTTAGCGCGGACTGCTTGCATATCTTGCCACATTAACCATTTAGGCTTACCTACTTCCTTAGAAGGGTTACGCAGCAAATAAGAAGGGTGAAAAATCGGCATACACAAACGCCCATCCCACTCCATCCACTGACCGCGAATTTTGGTCATTGCTTGTTTATCGCCGGTGATACCTTTTACCGCTGTTGCACCAGTGAGTAAAATTATTTTCGGGTCAACCAGGCGAATTTGTTCTAACAAGTAGGGTTTGCAAGCGGCAATTTCATCAGGGGTAGGGACTCGGTTTTGTGGTGGACGACACTTATTAATATTGGCAATATATACATTACGTTCAGTACTCAGATTCACAGATGCTAATATTTTCTCTAGTAACTGTCCTGATCTGCCGACAAATGGTAAACCAGTCTCATCTTCACTTTGACCAGGGGCTTCACCTATGACCATAATTGGTGCTTGGAGATGACCACGCCCGACAACAGCATGAGTCCGACTGTCTCCCAAGGTACAACGGTGACAGTGATGACAATCCTGTGCCAACTCGCTAATATTCTTGTATGTTCCCGGTATGATGGGTATTTTTGCGTCTGTAGGAATTAAATCTCGCGGGTTCGAGTTGGCGTGGTCAAAAAGGTTGAGTTGGATGTCGCTGCTCATGAAAACCAAAATTTTAGGTTAGCAACAGATGACTCTATTGCTGGCTGAGTCATGATATTACCATTTTCCAGTAGGATTCATAAAACCCAACCCCAGCATCAAGTACTGACATCAATATAGAAATCCGGTTTGGTTTCTGAATTGATTTGTCTAGGTAGGGAACACCGAACAGGTAAGAAGAATTGCCGTTTGTACTGAGTTTTGTTCAAAAATCAAATAGAAGTCCTATATATTAAAAATATTAATATATTGATCAACCTGCGGCTGTTTCTTGCAAAGATTATGAAGCAAAGGGTAAGCCTTGCCCTGGTGAATTGTTCAAGGGGAATAGATGACGATTAAGCGGTTAATTTTATTTTTTGTCCTCACACCGATAGCAGTCCTGTTGTCAGTCTCGTCTTTATTCGGTAGTTTACAAGAACCCCAGTTTCAGACAACTTTGGAACTGTACCAAACTAATATTGCACTCCAAGCCCAAACTTGGCTGCCAGAAGATATTAATGACGATAATTTCTCAGCCATTAAAGCTGCCATTGTGGGAGATAAACCTCTAGAAAGTGCTACCAAGCAATATCAGCAGGTACGTGAGTCGGTTCAAACAAATTGGGATAAGGTTCAAAACCAACTTGCTCAACCTCAGACTATTCCCCTACCTCCTAAACCTTTAGGAGGGGAACCCCCCCAAAGTCAGGCTTCGCCTGAAGACAAGCAAGAAAAGTTACGTCGATCACTCCAACAACTGCAAAAATTACGGGCTGACTTAGACTTAAGTCTGGGAATTTTACAAGCAAAGCAAGGACAGACAGATACGGCCATCCAGACTTGGGAAGAATTGCAGCAAACCGGGGAAGTAAATCCAGTGTGGGAAACTGCTGCTGTGTTGACTGGGTTATGGAGTACTCCCCCCCGTGTCTTACCCAATGCTCAACAGCTGATTAATCAAAATTTAGATGGTTGGTTTCGCTCTACTGCTTTAATTGAACTGTATCAACTGCAACAACGACAGGCAGCTTTATCGGAAATTAGAGCGGAACAACAAGAAGCTGCTAGCCAGTCTGTGACAAAACTAGCCCTAATTGCCACAATTCCCACGGTGACAGCATTAATGGGTCTAATATTACTGGTTTTCTTGATTGGTCAGCGTTTGCTCAAGGGGAAAGCTGCTTTATTGGCTCGCAATGCTGATTTATCTTGGTCAACGCCTTGGGGTGGAGAAACCATTTTACAAGTTTTTGTGGTGGGCTTTTTCTTTATGGGGCAAATCTTTGTGCCTCTGTTGCTATCCCTATTACCCATAGAGCGCCCTATTGTCAATGTCCGCTTTCAGGCTTGGTCGGTGTTAGTTAGCTATATGATGGTGGCATCAGGTGCACTGCTGGTGCTGTATTTATCGATTAAGCGTTTTTTGCCGCTCCCAGACCAATGGTTTCGCTTCCGTTTGCAGGATGGATGGTTTTTATGGGGATTTGGGGGTTATTGCGCGGCTTTGCCGATAGTGGTAGTGGTGTCGTTGATTAATCAACAATTATGGCGGGGTCAGGGGGGTAGTAATCCTCTGTTACAACTAGCTTTGGAAAGTCAAGATAGTATGGCTCTGGGGCTGTTTTTTTTGACGGCTGCGATCGCCGCCCCCATTTTTGAAGAACTGCTGTTTCGCGGCTTTTTATTGCCTTCTTTGACTCGTTATGTACCTGTGTGGGGAGCAATTATTTTCAGTAGTTTGTTGTTTGCGATCGCCCACCTGAGTTTATCAGAAATCCTGCCTTTAACAGCTTTGGGTGTGGTTTTAGGGATAGTGTACACGCGATCGCGTAATCTCTTGGCACCTATGCTTGTCCATAGTCTGTGGAATAGTGGCACCCTACTGAGTCTCTTTATCTTAGGTAGCAGTAATTAATAAAACATTGCTACACGGTTGATAATTTGTCAACGATTTGTTTTTATTTGCATATAGTAACTATTGCACAGCAAAATTCCCGACTCAGCTAGTAGGCTGATCAGCTAATGCCGTACTTGTAGCAAAGTTTCCTGAATCATCGGGAAATAGCATCTACAAATAATACAAGTACTATGCATTATTTAATTAATCCCACAAAACACAGCTAACTGCACTTGAACCCCATATCCTTGTAGGGAATGGGGCGCAGGTTAACACAGCGTCTGTAGTCCTGTAAAATTAACGAATTGTTAATATTAATTAGAATATAGTCATCCTATTTGAGTTGAGAAATTATCAGTGAGGAAAGGGAACAGGGAACAGGGAACAGGGAACAGAAATTGTTCATGAATCACTTAGGATTGCTATACTTTCCAAATATACTCAGAGGAATTATTCCTCTGGATCATATTGTCAACTGGGTATTTAAACTAGACCAGTTAGCTTCAATGATGAATGTGGAAAATGTAGCTTGCAAAAACTTCAAAATCTATTTAGTCAATATTTACTGAAAAAATATGTTGGGTCATTTAAGTATCGATTAAAATTCTAATTTTATATTCACTTTCGAGCCGAATAGAACTAATATGGCAAATTTCAACACCACTCAACCAACTAAACAACTGATTGCTGGTTACTGCGGCATTATTTGCGGAGGATTTGGAGTTCATAAATTCGTTCTGGGATATACTCCAGAAGGCTGCATTATGTTGATTATAGCTTTAGTTGGAGGTTATTTTACCTACGGCATTAGTTTATTAATTATGCAGCTTGTGGGTTTAATTGAGGGCATGATCTATTTAAACAAAACCTCGGAAGATTTTGTTAATACCTACTTTGTGAATAAGCAGGGGTGGTTCTAGAAGTTGCTATTAGCCAGAGGAAGTTATTTTTAGAGATATGCTAACAATTAAACCTAAATCTCTCACATGGGCGATGTTGCTGCTGCTGGGTATGGGCTACTTCAGCGCCGTGTCTATTTTGGACATCAACTATTTTGGTAAGAGTCTGATTGCTATGATGCCTATACAAGTGGTAGCTGTGATATATGTAACTTATATCAGAAAGATCGCCACAAAAATTCAACATTAGCGCATAAGTTTATTATGATTGAAGTTCTGTCAAATCTCCAAATTTCGCCTACGCTCAAAAGAGGTACGCTTTTATTAGGGCGTTGAATTTTCGTAGCCAACTCAACACTTGTCATGCAACTGACCCCGAAAACTCAGTTTACTCCAGAACGAAGCCCGACCTTAGAGAAAATTATCCTCGATGTGGGGGGGATGAAATGTGCTGGATGTGTAAGCGCTGTAGAGCGACAGCTAACCCAATATCCAGGAGTGAAAAGCGCCTGTGTGAACTTGGCTACAGAGGTAGCTGTGGTAGAGTCAGAACCTGGTGCTGTAGACCCGGACACACTAGCACAGCGATTAACATCAGCTGGATTTCCCTGTCAACCGCGTCAGACTAGGGGAAAAGTAGCTGGAGAAACTACGCTTGAACAAAAAGAAGCACAAAAGCGCCAAGAAATGCGTTCTTCATTCCAGCAGTTAATCATTGCTGGGGTGCTGCTGGTGTTGTCAGGAATCGGACATTTTGAGAATATAGGCTTGTCGATCTTCTCAAACTTAAACAATATCTGGTTTCACTGTGGATTGGCAACATTGGCCATAATCATTCCCGGCCGCCCCATTATAGTAGAGGGTTGGCGGGGATGGCGGCGCAATTCGCCTAATATGAATACTCTGGTGGGATTGGGAACGCTGACAGCCTACACTGCTAGTTTAGTAGCGCTGCTATTCCCCAAAATGGGCTGGGAATGCTTCTTTGACGAACCAGTAATGATGCTGGGTTTTATCCTCCTGGGTAGGACTTTAGAACAACAAGCCAGAGGAAGAGCGTCGGCGGCCTTTAAAGAATTGCTCACACTCCAACCACAAGTAGGACGGTTGATTCTCAACCCAGACCCGGAAAAAATAGGTTTGGGAACCAATATTATGGAGATTCCCGCAGAAAGGGTGCGTGTTGGTGAATGGTTGCAAGTACTACCAGGAGATAAAATTCCTGTGGATGGTGAGGTGCGCTTTGGGCAAACAACGGTGAATGAGTCCATGCTCACCGGGGAATCTGTACCAGTGATGAAGCAGCCCGGAGATATGGTAGCTGCTGGAACTATTAATCAGTCAGGAGCATTGGCTATAGTCGCCACTCGAACCGGTAGGGATACTACTTTGGCGCAAATAGTTACCCTAGTAGAAACAGCACAAACACGTAAAGCGCCAGTGCAAAAGTTAGCCGATACGGTGGCGGGTTACTTTACTTATGGTGTGTTGACGGCCTCTGTATTGACATTTGTTTTTTGGTTTTTTTGGGGTACTCACATTTGGAGTGATGTGACGGTTTCTGGGGGTATGGAAATGATGAACCATTCCCCAATGTCTCATACAGAGGTCATGGATGGGGTTCTTACCCACTCTCCTCTGCTAACCAGCTTGAAACTAGCGATCGCCGTTATGGTTGTGGCTTGTCCTTGTGCTTTGGGACTGGCGACCCCGACAGCAATTCTTGTAGGAACCGCCATGGGTGCTGAACGGGGTCTGTTAATCAAAGGTGGTGATGTCTTGGAAACAGTACACCAGTTAGATACTGTGGTATTTGATAAAACAGGTACTCTTACAACTGGTAATCCTACTGTAACAGATTGTCTACCTATGGGAGAATGGAAGGATGACAAACCCTACTCTCTCCTGCAACTAGCAGCAGCAGTGGAAAATGGCACTTACCACCCCTTAGCTAAAGCCATTCAACAAGCAGCACGGGAGCAAAATCTATGTATTCCTGACGCTGTGGATTTTCATACGGAACCGGGATTGGGTGTATCTGGTATTGTGGAGGGTCTGTCTGTAATTTTGGGTAACTGCGCTTTCTTGAGTCAGCATGGCGTGACTTGGAGTGACGCTGCACAACAGATGATCCTACAGCTAGCAGAAGATGGTAAAACAGTTGTGGGGGTAGCAGTTGGGGGAAATTTAGCCGGACTGATTGCTGTGCAAGACCCCCTGAGAGCGGATGCTCAAGCTACAGTCAACCAGTTGCGTCATATGGGTTTACGGGTTATTTTGCTCAGTGGCGATCGCTATGAAGCAGCTAAGTCCGTAGCTGAACAACTAGGACTAGATGGCGCTGATGTGATGGCTGGGGTTCTCCCCAGTCAAAAAGCGGTTCTGATCCAGGAATTACAAACACAATCAGCCTCTAAAGTCGCTATGGTTGGCGATGGTATTAATGATGCGCCGGCTTTATCACAAGCAGATGTCGGCATTGCTTTATATTCGGGAACAGATGTAGCCATGGAGACGGCGGAAATTGTCTTGATGCGCGATCGCTTAAATGATGTTGTCGCTTCAATTCAACTGAGTCGCTCTACTTTCAACAAAATCCGCCAAAATCTATTTTGGGCATTTGCATACAATACTATCGGTATTCCCTTAGCTGCGGGTGTATTATTACCCAGTTTTGGGTTTATTCTTAGTCCATCTGGGGCGGCAGCATTAATGGCTTTTAGCTCTGTGAGTGTTGTTACCAACTCAATCTTATTGCGCAATTGGTCGTCAAAAATCAAAGACTCATCACCGCTCGGTTAAAATAAGGGTTTGGTGGAAGTGCATTAAGATTATGAAAGTAGCAATTACAGGAGCAACAGGATTTGTCGGTAGTCGTTTGGTGGAAAAACTGCACAAGGAGGGTCATCAAATACTGGTGTTCACCCGCAACCCTGCTACAGCGGTGAAGGTTTTTCCCCCAGGGGCTTTTCCTCAAGTAGAAATTGTAGCCTATACCCCCACTGTGTCTGGTTCTTGGCAAGAAGCTATCAACCGTTGTGATGGTATAGTTAATTTAGCGGGAGAACCCATTGCTGAGGAACGCTGGACACCAGAACAAAAGCAGAAAATCCTCAATAGTCGCCAGCTAGGTACACAGAAAATTGTCGAAGCTATAGCTCTGGCTAATCCTCGTCCCTCTGTGTTAGTTAATGCTTCTGCTATTGGTTATTATGGCACGAGTGAAACTGCTACCTTTGATGAAACCAGTTCACCTGGTGAGGATTTTCTAGCTCAAGTCTGTGAAGCCTGGGAAGCAGAAGCCCAAAAAGTTGAAGATGCTGGTGTCCGCTTGGTTATTCTGCGTTTTGGCATCGTTTTAGGCAATGGTGGCGCTTTGGCGAAAATGATTACACCTTTCAAGCTGTTTACAGGTGGACCCCTTGGTAGTGGTCGCCAGTGGTTATCGTGGATTCACTTAGATGATTTAGTAAATCTAATTTTGCAAGCTTTAACTAACCCGGGGATGAAAGGTGTGTATAATGCCACTGCTCCTCATCCTGTGCGGATGGCAGAGTTAAGCCAAACTTTGGGGGAGGTTATGCAACGTCCTTCCTGGTTACCCGTTCCTGGCTTTGCTCTGGAGCTGCTCTTAGGGGATGGAGCTATGGTAGTTTTGGAAGGTCAAAAAGTTATGCCTCAAGGTACTTTAGAGGCTGGCTTTAAGTATCAATATCCTCAATTATTACCAGCATTGCAAGAAATTATTGGGTAGGTTTTCACACCGGAGGACAGAGGACTAATGTCCTCACTAAAAAACTGTTAATTAGCCTGAAATTTGCGGGAAATCCAACTAATTAAACCGCTAAGGATAGCGCCCCCCATCAGGATACCAATTGCTGGGTTAAACAGAGGTTGCCAAAGTTGATGCCATAAATCTAAACCGAGGTTGATTCCCGCAGCATCGCCAAAGGCGGCGATCGCTAACCAGCCAAAGCCAAATAAAACTAAGAATACATCAGCAACTAAAATCAAGTTTAGCCAGTTTAATAATTTTTCTTTCATACTGAGAATTGGAGTTGAAAAACCGGTATAGATATAAAGGGCTTGGGAAATTTTTTGGTTTCCCCTGTATCCCCCTAGAAGTTTTCCTCTGGGGAGAAAAACCCGGGGGATCTGATCCTAAATTTTAGGACTCAAATAGCCAGGTTTTAACTTTTGCCAAACTTTGCCAATCTGGTTTCCGGCTTAAACCATCGGCAATACTATCTTTAATATCGCTTTCCCATTCTGGGTTAACAAAAATTAACTGTTTGGCAAAATCAATATGTTCTCGTAATCCTTTTTGACCTGTTTCCAGCATTGAAACCGCCAAATTAATTCTGGCTTGTGGGTCTTGTGGATTTAACTTCACCGCCTTGTATGCTGCTTTGTAAGCCAAGTTGGGTTGATTTTCTAGCAAGTACAACCAAGCTAAACAAATCCAAGCAGAACTTGTTTTCGGGGCGCGATCGCACACTTCTTGAAATACTGGGATTAAAGATTCTGCTGCTTCACCAGCTTTATAGCGTTCCAATCCTGTATCAAACAGGAATTCAACTGTTTGAGCCATAGCAAATCAGTTAATAGTTATATAATCAATAGTCAGTAGTCAGCCGTCAATAGTCATGAAGAACTGACAACCAACCACTGACAATATTACACTCCAAACGACTTACCGCAACCACAGGTTTGGGCTGCATTGGGGTTAGTAAATTGGAAACCACCACCAATCATGGCATCGCTATAATCGAGCATTAAACCATAGAGATATAATAGACTTTTGCGATCGCAAACAATTTTGAAGCCATCGTAATCAAAAACTTCATCATGAGGAGTGATCTTGCTGGTGTCCTCAAAGTCCATCATGTAAGACATCCCAGAGCAACCACCTTGACGAACTCCCACTCGTAAGCAAAGTTCTTCTCCTTGCTTTTGTTGGAGGGATTTAACCTGGCGCAAGGCTGCTTCACTTAGTTGAATTCCACGTTGTTGAGACTGAGTTGCTTGTGTCATGTTGCCGTTTCAACTCCTTTAATGGTATAATAAGTAACGTATTTAGGTGTTTGATAATTCTCGGATCACCATTGAGTTTTTGCTGCTAGATAAAACCTAGAGAAAGCTAGAGTTTACTTTCTACTTCAACGGGAGCATGGGAGCGGTTATCCCTTAGTAGACTTGCACGCCTTAGCCAGACGCGATATTTCTCTTAAGATTTACAAGAAAGACTACCGCTATCATTGCTTGGTTTTCGCGTTG
>NZ_JANQDG010000029.1:0-65663 GCF_029891665.1 Anabaenopsis sp. FSS-46
TCTTGTGCGTAAGTGTTCAAGTTGTCGTTGCAAATAGTCTTGCTGGGAATGAGTCGATACTCGTCCGTAGCAAATAGTTGTAATTGTCCGGGGTATTCCGCCGATTTTTTCGACTTCTTCGAGGATGAACCGCCTTTGACCGCCTGGTGTACGGATTGCTTTAAGCTTACCTTCGTTTTCCCATCTCCTGAGACTGGAGACATGGACACCAAGGATTTTAGCTGCTTCCTTGGGAGTGATATGTTGCATCAAAACCTCATTAAATCAACTACTTTTAGTGTAGCGTGAGTTAATGAGATTTGCTTGTTTTAAGCAAATAAGTTACAATTAGTTACACGTCCACTCCAGAGGCTGACATGGTAGAACTTACCGCATCTAAAAGGGTACACCGACCGCCGGACAGCGTTTGATGCGACATTTAAGGAAACTGGTGCTAAGACTCCCACATTTGTATAGGATTTAGGATTTTTGCCACCGGGTTTCTAGATGTCTTTGAAAAGCGATGGCAAAGCCTGGCTTACAGGAGTTGTCCACGCTTACCTACTTCGCTTTTTATATATGAGCTTTACCGCTATGGAAGTAGTTTAGCATTTGTAAACGTCCTATGGGAATCGGGTTTGATTTTCCCACGGGGGAGGTAAGTTAACTATCAAATAAACAAGATATGACAACAAGTTATAGAGAACGATACCACTTAAAGCCGGGTTTACTGAGGAAGATTACAACTGTTGAGAATCGACTCTCTCTCAAGGATGGGAGATGTTAAATCTAGTGGCTTGTAGCTGATTTTCTAGGTTTGCACGTAAGCGCAAGTCTGCTATTGACCAGACCCACAAGTTATTTGTAGACAATATAAAATCTTCTTGTTTATGAGTGACAATTGCATCTAATTGCCAATACTTAGCACAGCATAACTCTACAGCAGATTCAAAATCCCTCAGGGGTAATGAACGTGCCTTTTGGAGAATGTGCGGGTTAACCTGAGAGACTCCAATTTTTTCTTGTAACCAATATAATATCATCTTAGCAATATTACTACCATTTAAGCATTTGGCATAGGCGGAAATTTTTTGCGCGCCCAGATGTGTCAGGTACATCTGAATAGATGGATTTACTTGGTCTAATAATTGTCTAATATCTTCTGTAAATTCTCGGCGATTCATCAAAGCTTCTAGTATTAAATCAGCATCCAATAAAATTCTGATCACTTGATATCCCCTTTATAGTCTAATAAAGATAGCGTCAGAAAGCAGCTGAGAGCCATTAATATTACATTCCTGATCTGGATAGTTTACGTACTTACTTTGGGAAAAATAAATTAGTAAGACTGTAATTTAAACAACTCAAGTCGTAAGTATAAATGGGCTTTAGCTATCTCAATTGGGTATGAACATAATTAAATACAAGCTGAACCAGCAAGATTTCAGATAGGGTGTGAAATTAGGCTTGAAGTAATGTTCAGCCCAATTATCTGCAATTGAGATCAAGGGAATTGTGGTTTGATTGATGAGTTGATTCCTTGAGGCGGGGAATGGGGAAGACCAACGGACGGCTTTTAGCCGTCCAAGTCTTGGTTAAATCTAAAAATTTAAGCTCGGCCAGTCTGGTTGACGATAATAGTGGGTCATGTCATCGAATTTCCGTAGTTCCACAGAGTGGATGAAAAATTCTGGAGAACTTTCCAGCCATTGCTGATTCAATTCAGACAGCATAGTGGTGAAATTTGTACGGTCTAAATCTGAGGAAATGTCGCCAAAATAGCCCAATGTAATGTGGGCTGTCAGGTGATAATGCTGTTCAACACCCAAAGCTATTAAGTTGGGATTTTGATAGATTTGGCGGCGAAATTGAATAATCTGCTCATAACAACGTTGGTCTTGAGGGACTAAACAAACACCTATGGCTCTCGGCATGACTATCAGTCCGAGCATTTGCCATTGAATCGGATGGGTTCGGTTTGTGATGGATTGTTGATATTGCTGCAAGATTTCAGCACAACACAAACGTAACTCTTGTTCAAATTCCGGGTTTTTTTCGCAGGTATGAAGATAAGCACTGTCCCAAATCAAGTCAGCTAAAGTCAAATGAAAGCTAGTAGGGGGTACGGGGACAATCAAATCACTATTGACAGGTAACTGTAAAAGTTCCTGCTGGTAAGATTGTAATTTTGTATAGAAGGTAGAGTTTTTCGCATCTTCGTCACCCGGTGGGGTAATGAGTGAATACCCAGGAAAAGGTGTAGGTTGTCTGAGTCCAGAATGTAAATGAAACTTACCAGATTCCTGAATATGCTGAATTTGGGATCTGTAAGCTTCTGGTAGCGTCATTCTTGCTACCCGGTTTAGGTAAGTTTGATAGTTGTCGTCCAATCTTAGTAGCCTCGCGCTCTCACTTGATAGATTTTAAGGAAATTTACTCAGATTATGCAGAGTGATTTCAAAAGTGTTGAACTTTTTTTTCAATGTTTCTATTCTTGAGTTATAATTATTACAAATTAATAAGTATAATTTACCTTTTTTTGTGGAGATGCTAGGGCGGACGGTTAGCCGGTTCTGGTCGGCATGGTGACCCATTCTTGGCATATCAACCATCTGCCACAAGAGTCTATTCTGTGTTTGGTAGATATGAACAGCAATTCATCCCCTGAGTTGCTGTGAGTTTATGAGTCGTGATGCGTAAAATAAGTAGGTTAAAAGGCAAAGTGAGGCAGGGTTAATATAGCATTGTGGGTTAAGTGTGTCAAAAATACGACAAGGCAAAAGGATATATAAACTATGACAAAAATATTAGATACTCTGATTAACTCTCTCTCAGGTCTAGAAATTATTACCGAACCTAGCCACGTGGCGAAATTATCTCAGGATTATCACACCTTTAGCCCGGTTCTAGTACCAAAGCTGCAAGGAAAAGTCGGGGATATGGTTGTCCGTCCCAGTAATGAAGAAGAGGTAATAAAAGTTGCCCAGGCTTGTGTAGAATCCCAAATCCCTGTAACTGTGAGAGGTGCGGGAACTGGTAATTATGGGCAGTGTGTGCCTTTACATGGGGGCGTAATTTTAGATATGTCGAAGATGCAGGGGATACCTTGGGTAAAACCGGGGGTAGCACGGGTAGAAGCTGGGGTGAAGTTGGCGGCTATAGATAAAAAAGCTAGGGAAATAGGCTGGGAAATCCGAATGGCACCCTCGACATACCGCACAGCGACTATTGCTGGGTTTATTGCTGGTGGAAGTGGGGGGATTGGGTCAATACAATATGGGTTGTTAGGCGATCGCGGTAATATTTTAGCCCTGCGAGTGGTAACCTTAGAAGACCAGCCCCGTGTCATGGAATTACGAGGTGATGATGTGAGTAAAGTAACTCATGTCTGGGGTATCAATGGCATTATTACTGAGGCGGAAATTCCCTTAGGGCCTGCTTACCCTTGGGCGGAAGTGATTGTTACTTTTAACGACTTTATGGCAGCTGGGAGGTTTGGGCAAGCCTTGGGTAATGCGGATGGGATGATTAAAAAATTAATTGCGGTGTTTGCAGCGCCCATTCCCGAATACTTTCACTCACTACAAGAGTATATTTCCCAAGGTAGTCACTCAGTCTTGTTAATGTTGGCGGAACCGAGTTTAGAATTATTACCCGGTTTAGTGCAGCAATATGGTGGACAGATTACCTATAAAAAACCAGTTGCAGAAAAAAGTCTGAACTTGGGGGAATTTACTTGGAATCACACCACCCTTCACGCCCGGAGTATAGATCATTCAATTACCTACTTACAAAGTATGTTTCCGCCTGATCCTAATTTGGAACTGGTAGAGCATATGTATCATTACTTTGGTGATGAAGTGATGATGCATTTAGAATTTTTCCGAGTGAATGGGAGGGTAATTCCAGGTGCTTTACAGCTGGTGCGTTACACCACAGAAGAACGCCTGAATGAAATTATTCGCTATCACGAAGCCAAGGGGGTATCTATTGCTAATCCCCACACATATATTATTGAAGATGGGGGGAGAAAGGTGATTGACCCTGAGCAGTTAAAGTTTAAGGAAATGGTTGATCCTTATGGGTTAATGAATCCTGGTAAAAGCAAGGTTTTAGAATTTAATAAATGAAGCTGTGAAGAGGATAAGAGTATTGATTCCTGTGCAAATAAGTTTGTACAGAATTCGCTAAAGCCTTTGCTAATAAAGGAGGTACAGCATTACCAATCTGGTTAAACTGATTGTTTTGGGAACCTTGAAATTGAAACCAATCTGGGAAACTTTGTAGACGCGCGCCCTCACGAACTGTCAGCCTTCTTCTGCGTCCATCTGGTAAACGGATGCGTAACATATCACCGGTTGGACTGGATAAATTTCTACAAGTGACTGTTCTGACAGGGGAATCCAAATGAATATCTCTAGGATTGATACATTTAGAAGCTATCTCATACTTTTTAATATATTCATCCATGCTAGGAGTCAGAAATTTAGAATTAGGTGGTGCTAAATATGCTAATTCTCCCAAGGCTTCCCCAGCAGTGTAAGGTGAATATAAATGTGTTTTTTCCGGCCACTCCCACCCGCCTTTATGTGCTACACAAAACAGTCTCTCTCGTTTTTGAGGTACACCATAGTGGGCGGCGTTTAAAATTTCCCATTCAACTATGTAATCAAGTTTTTTTAAGGCTAAAACAATTTCTGCAAAATATTTCTGATTACGAAATAGCATTCCCCTGACATTTTCAAACAAAGCTAGTTGAGGACGATAACGCTCAACAGCAGCAAGAAAAGTTGGGAAGCCATCACGACTATCTTTTAAGCCTAATTGATGACCACTGACGCTAAAGGGTTGACAAGGGGGACCGCCAATTATAACTGTAGCTCCCTCAATTAAATCAGATAATGGTGTTAAATTAAGCTGATGACAGACACTCGGCAGATTATGTTGATATGTCGCGCAGGCATCTGCTAAAAGTTCGTAACCAATTGTTGGAAAACCTGTAGCTTCAAAGCCCAGGGCTAACCCACCACAACCGGCAAATAAATCAATGACTAAATGTTGAGTTTTATTTGTTTGAGGTAGTTGTAGTTCTGTTTCTAGAAAGTTCAGGTAAGGCGGTCTGAATGTCAAGGTTTGAAATCAAATCTTAAAGAACTAATTAGATAAAAGTAGGGCAGTAACCCTAACTATAAACCTTTAAGGGGTGAAAATCTATGGCGTGAAGACCTGAACAGTATCATTTGGGACAGATAATTGCACCCGTGCGCCGATGGGTAGGGGGATATCAGCGATGGTGCGAGCATGAATTTCTTTCCCGGAGGCGGTTTTTAAACAATAGAGATACTCTCGGCCTAAAAATCTGCGGCTGTGAATAAATACAGCCGAATCAGTGGCTGGTTCTAATCTTAAGCCTTCCTGACGGATCATGATTTCGCCGGTATCGTTGCTGAGGTTAACTGGTAATTCAAAATTACCTACTTCGGTTTCCCAAATATTACCTTGACGGCGGGCGGGAAGGAAGTTAGCCTGGGTGACAAATTCAGCGACAAACCTGGATGCAGGATGAGTGTAAATTTCTTCTGGTGTGCCTATTTGTTCTAAGTTTCCTTGTCTCATGACACCGACTAAATCGGAAATTGCTAGCGCTTCTTCTTGGTCATGGGTAACAAATATGGCTGATGTACCTGCGGCTTTGAGGATGTCTCGGATTTCTTCGCGCAAGCGCAACCGCACTTGTATATCTAGGTTGCTTAAGGGTTCATCTAACAGCATGAGTTGAGGTTGGGGTGCTAAGGCGCGGGCGAGGGCGACTCGTTGCTGCTGTCCGCCTGAGAGTTCGTAAGGGTAACGTTTTTCTAAGCCTTGCAGGTTGACTAGTTCAATGACTTGGCTGATACGTTTTTGTATTTGCTGTGGTGTGGAATGTTTTAAGCCAAAGGCGACATTTTCGGCGACGGTTAAGTGGGGAAACAGGGCGTAGTCTTGAAAGACAATACCGATGTCACGGTGTTCGGGGGGAACAGAAACAGAACCGTTACCAACTATTTTACCGCCAATTTTAATTGTTCCCGATTGCAGCTTCTCAAAGCCGGCAATCATGCGCAACAGGGTAGTTTTACCGCAACCAGATGGGCCGAGTAATCCTAATATATCTCCTTGTTGGAGGGTTAAGGAGACGTTATTGACCGCGGGAGGGACATTTGGGGAAAACTGCTTGGTGATATTTTCTAGTTGGACAATTGCTTGTTGCATGGTAGATAAGAAATAAAGCGATGAGGAAATTAAAATTTGGGTTGTGTTTTGGGGTTAGGTATTACTTTGTCTTCTTTAACGTTTTCTTGAGATAGTACTAATAAGGTTGAACCCATGGAAACTAGCAGCATGGTGAGGGAGGCGGCGGCCGCATCGGCAAAAGCTACGTTTTCTGTGGCTTGCCAAATTTCTGTGGCTAGGGTGTTAAAGCCTATGGGTGCTAGTAACATTGTGGCGGGTAATTCTTTGATGGCTGTGAGAAATACTAGTACTGCACCACTGATTAAACCTGGTTTGACTAGGGGAAGGGTGATTTCTTTTAGGGTTTCCCAAGGAGTTCTACCTAGGCTGCGTGCTGATTCTTCTAGCTGGGGATTTATTTGTAAAAGACTAGTGCGTATTCCTCCCATTGATTGGGGCAGAAATAAGACTAAATAGGCAAATACCAGCATTGGTAATGTTTGATATAGCCAGGGTAAGTAGTTAGCCCCAAAAAAGACTAATGATAAAGCGATGACAATTCCTGGTATGCCAAAACTGATGTATGAGCAGCGTTCAATGATGGCGCTGATTTTGGTGGGGAATCTGACTGATAGGATGGCTACAGGTAAGGCAAATATTGTAGCAGCGATCGCAGCTAATCCAGCTGCTGAAACTGAGTTGAGGATACTGGGTAACAAGTTGGGGAAGTTGTAACCGCTGTTGATCCCGCGAATTAGCCAAAATAAGGTGATACCTACTGGTAACACTACACCGAAGCTAGTGATCAGTAGGCAAAAGCCCAGAGCTGGCCATTTCCAAATTCCTAATTTGACAATTTTGGGGGGACGCAGGGAGGCGGATCCGCGAGTGTAATATGCAGCGCGCGATCGCATGCGATACTCTAGCCATAAAATCAACAGTACCAGTGTTACCAACATTAAAGATAACACTGCGGCTGTGTTGCGGTTAAAGCTAGCTTTGTATTGCATGAAAATTACCCTTGTAAAGGAGTCAAACTGCATTAAAGAGGGTGTACCGAAATCTCGCAGCGCATACAAAGCTACTAACAACCCCCCGGCAATTATTGATGGTTTCAGTTGAGGTAGAACCACCTTAAAAAAGGTTTCGTGACTCCCATAACCCAGACTGCGCCCGGCTTCTTCTATAGAAGGGTCTATACCTTGTAGTCCTGAACGTACACTCAGGAGTAAGTAAGGGTAAGTAAACAAAGTGATTGCTAAAACCGCACCGGGAAAACCATAAATAGAAGGTAACTCTTCTACTCCCAAAGGTTCTAGTAATATTTGTAAAAAACTGCCTCTGGGTGCTAAGGTGGCAATCAAAGCAAAACTGCCCACATAGCTAGGAACTGCTAAGGGTAATGTAGTGGCCACTACCCAAAATTTCCGTCCTGGTAAGTCTGTCCGCACTGTTAAAAAAGCTAATGGCACAGCAATCACTGCAGAAAATACAGTCACTGTTGCCGCCATAGCAGCACTCTGTAAGAATACATCAATATTACGGGGACGAGTGATTAATGCCCAAAACTCATCCCCCCCAATACCAACTGCGCGAATCACTAAATATACTAACGGTAGGGTAATAGCCACAGCTACCACCCCCGCCGCTAATATGAGAAATAATGGAGGGCGAACCGATGATTTCAATTTTTACAAAACTCCTGCCTCTTGTAGCAATTCTAAGGTTCCTTCTAAATCTTGTAAATTAGTAAGGTTAATATTTGGCCCCTGAATCTGACTTAATGGTACTTGATTTGCTGGCCCTGCTACTCCTTTGACTAAAGGATATTCATTTGTTTGTGTAGCAAAGTATGTTTGTGAACTTGGTTTGAGTAGGTAGCCAATAAATCTTTCTACGTCTGATTTTTGCTTGGTGGATCCCATAATTGCGACACCTGCGATGTTAATCATCGATCCTGGGTCTTTATTAGTGTAGTGAGTCGCCACAGGGAAATTAGGATTAGTTTTTTTGAAGTTAGCTAAGTAGTAATGATTCGTGAGACCGATATCAGCTTCTCCGCGTCCTATGGCTTCGACAATTGTAGTATTGTTGCGGTAAACTTTTGTGCCATTAGCTCTCATAGCTCGTAGCCATTCCAGAGTTCTGGTTTCTCCTTCCAGGGTGCGCATGGCGGTAACAAATGATTGGAATGAACCGTTAGTTGGAGCCCATCCTACTTTACCGCGCCATTGTGGTCTGGTTAAGTCCCAGATGGACCTTGGTAGTTCACTTTGTCGGACGCGATTCGTATTATAGTTTAATACCCGCGCCCGTCCAGAAATACCCATCCAATTTCCCCGGGGAGAACGAAAGCGCGGATCTACTTGGTTGAGTAGGTCAGGCGAAATGGTTGTAGTTAGCTTGCGTCTTTCTAACGCGCCTAAAGCACCTGCATCTTGAGCAAAAAATAAGTCAGCACGGGTATTTTTACCCTCTTCTACAAGAGCAATAGCCAACTCCGCAGTATCACCATAACGCACTTGGATATTCATACCCAGGTCTTTTTCGGCTTGTTCGAGTAAGGGCGAAATCAGTTTTTCTCCTCTACCTGAATAGATAGTGATAGTTTTTGTCTGTGCATTTACACTCAGACCAATTCCCCAAGTGAGCATGAAAGCTAAAGCTCCGGCTGAAACTTGCTTTAATGAGAAAGTTTTCAATTTTTTACCCTCGATTTTTACTTAACAGAAATATTTTTCAAGAGACTTGACTACTTATAAGTATTATCATTAAGTAGTCCTAGTAAGCAAGAAGAATTCTCAACTTTTTTCTGAGCAGGTTCTGCTGGTCTGAGCTAACCAAGAGCCAGATCGGCTTAAATGACTGCTACTTCCTGCATGATTTGTAGTGTTTTCTCCAAATCATTGAGGTTACTCAAATCAATTTTTTTATTTTGTTGGCGAATTTCAGTGAGTGATTTCAAATTCCCCTCCTACCAATTGGATGCAAAGATGACTGATTTTGCGGTAATGCTGTTTTTTTAGTTGATATTATTGACAATAAGTTTTAATTATGCTTCCCTAGGTACTTGAGATTAATTTCTATTAAATCAGAATTTTGTTCTAAAAGCAATTAGATCCATATAGGAATTATTCGCGAATAACTAGGTAGGTAGGAGTTTTACGGAGTAGGTTTAGTTTCTCAACAGTTTTTGGCTATCAACCATTTTGGGTGTCCCTGGGGTGCAATGCATTGTGATGGAAATTTCAGGGATAGTGGGGCGATCGCTGAGTGAGCCTAGGAAGCGGACGTATAATCGAGGCTATAAGAGGTCTATAAATTGATCTGTCTGTAGTTACTCAATTTAAGGTATGATCAAAAGCCTGCTAATTAATGACAATGCTGCTGACAGGAGATGCATATGGCCCGGATGTATTATGACGAAGATGCCAATTTAGACCTTTTGGCTGGAAAAACTATTGCCATTATTGGCTATGGTTCCCAAGGTCATGCCCACGCCCTTAATCTAAAAGATAGTGGTTTAAATGTGATTGTGGGACTATATCCGGGTAGTAAGTCAGCAGTCAAAGCGGAAGCAGCTGGTTTAACTGTGAAATCTGTAGCCGATGCTGCGAAAGCTGCTGATTTCATCATGATTTTATTACCGGATGAAGTCCAAAAGACAGTTTACAAAAACGAAATTGAACCAAATCTAGAAGCTGGTAATGTTCTGGCCTTCGCCCATGGCTTTAATATTCACTTTAGCCAAGTCGTCCCACCTGCTAATGTAGATGTGGTGATGGTTGCACCCAAAGGACCGGGACATTTAGTACGCCGGACTTATGAGCAAGGACAAGGGGTACCGGCGCTGTTTGCAGTTTATCAAAATGCTAGCGGTCAGGCACGCGATCGCGCCATGGCTTATGCTAGAGGTATTGGTGGTACAAGGGCTGGTATTTTAGAGACTACATTCCGGGAAGAAACCGAAACAGATTTGTTTGGTGAACAAGCGGTATTATGTGGTGGTTTAAGCGCCCTAATTAAAGCTGGATTTGAAACCTTAGTAGAAGCTGGTTATCAACCAGAGTTAGCTTATTTTGAATGTCTGCACGAAGTCAAACTGATTGTTGACTTAGTTGTGGAAGGGGGACTAGCCCAAATGCGCGATAGTATTTCTAACACTGCTGAGTATGGCGACTACACCCGTGGACCTAGGGTAGTGAACGAAACTACCAAAGCGGAAATGAAGAAAATCCTCAGCGAAATTCAATCTGGGCAATTTGCGCGGGAATTTGTCTTAGAAAACCAAGCTGGTAAACCAGGATTTACCGCTATGCGCCGCCAAGAAGCTGAACACCCCATTGAGGAAGTTGGTAAAGATTTACGCGCCATGTTTAGCTGGTTAAAGAAAGTGTAATTGAGCTTGCGTAATTCCCCATGGGGAATTACGCAATATTATGGTGTCCTTGGTGTTTCTATACCAAGTTGGGTCGATGTTGAATCCAAGGGTTGGCGGCTTCTAATTGCGCTGCTAGAGTAATTAAAGTGGATTCCGCCGCGGGTTTGCCCACTAGCTGTACACTCATAGGTAAGCCGTTAGCATCAAAACCCACAGGAATTGCTATAGCGGGTTGTCCCGTGGCGTTAGCAGCGGGACAAGGTGCTACCCAGTGGATAATTTTTTGGAATGTCTCTTCTGGAGTTAAATCAGCCCATTCGCCCACCCGAATGGGTGAACGTAAATATACAGGCAATACTAGTACATCTACGGTATCTAAAAACGCCACAATTTGCCTGGCTAGGATTTGCATTTGGGAAACCGCCCGGAGATACTCACCCACAGAACCTATGCGGGAGAAGAGAAAGCGATTCACCGGCTGTAATGCTTCCGGTGGTATTCTTGATGCAGCGACAGCACCTTGCCACACAGTTTGAAATGGTTCTACTAACCCACTCAAATCAAGGGACTTCTCTTCTATAGTATGACCTAATTGTGCTAATAATTCTACTGTTTGCATTACCCCTTGCTGACAGTTAGCATCAGCTGATCCCAGGGGGTGGATACTGGTACTAAAGGCGATGCGTAAATTACTGAGTTTCTCTGTGGTAGCGGCGAGGAAGGAAGTTTGAGGATCTGGTAACCAGTAAGGATCACCTGTGACATAACCAGACATGACATCTAAAAGGGCGGCTGCATCTGCTACCGTCCGGGCGATCGGTCCATTAGTACCAAGTCCAGCTACGGGACTTCCTACGGGTGCATGGGTGACTCTACCCCGTGATGGTTTTATACCGACTAAACCACAGCAAGCCGCGGGACCGCGAATAGAGCCGCCACCGTCGGAACCTTGGGCTATAGCACACAACCCCGCTGCTACCGCTGCAGCAGCACCGCCACTGGAACCGCCGGGGGTGTATTCTAAATTCCAAGGGTTTCTCGCTGGGGGAAATCCTGTAGGTTCGGTGTAAGGAAATGAACCTAGTTCTGAGGTGGCGGTTTTACCCAGGATAATAAATCCAGCTTGTTTAATGCGAGTGACTACGCCATCATCGTAGTTAGGGATGTTTTGTAATAAAGCAGGACTCCCATAGGTACAGGGTACACCAGCCACGGCGTTGAGGTCTTTAATGGAAATGGGGACACCGAAAAATGGCGGTAGTTCTGAGGTGGTTGTTAATATTTCTGTTTTAGCCTGAGCATCGGCGATCGCTTGTTCTGCTGTGACTGTAAAATAACTTCCCAGTTGGGGGTTAAACTGCTCAATGCGGTTTAAATATAACTCTACTAATTCCAGGGGTGATAGTTCCCGACTACGAATCAGCTTGGCTAATTCTAGGGCTGGGGTAAAAGCTAAATCATTGTTATTCATATTTTGACTGATTAAAATATCTATTGATAATAGTATATTTACTTATCACTGGAGTTATATAACCTCCAAGTTTGTATTAGGGACCGGAGTCCCCAAAACTATGTATATTAAACTTGGGTGCGGTCTGTTAAAATCTCGTAACCTGTTTCCGTCACTAAAACCGTATGTTCAAACTGGGCTGATAGAGAATTATCTACAGTTACAGCAGTCCACCTGTCAGACAATATTCTAGTATGCTTAGAACCTGCATTTAAAATTGGTTCAATTGCTAAAGTCATTCCTGCGCGGAGTTTCACATTTGGCATTTCCCGGGTGCGGTAGTTAAAAACTGAAGGTTCTTCGTGTAAATTCCGACCTACACCATGCCCTGTAAATCCTTCCACCACACTAAAACCATTACTTTTTACATGGTCTTCTATGGCTCCGGCTAAGTCAAGTAAATAAGCACCCGCCTTTACCTGTTCAATACCTTTATAAAGTGCTTCTTCTGCAACGCGGATGAGTTTAGCAGCATCTGGTGTGACATCTCCCACGGCGATGGTAATACAAGAATCACCATGAAAACCTTCGTAATAAGCACCGGTATCTACTTTTAACACATCCCCGGTTTGAATTACTTTCTTAGTGCTGGGGATACCATGGACAACTTCATGATTAATACTGGCACAAATGGAACCGGTAAAGCCATGATAGCCTTTAAAGCTGGGTGTAGCGCCCATTTCCCGGATGCGGTTTTCAGCGTAAGCGTCCAAATCAGCTGTAGTCATACCCGGCTTGACCATCTCAGAAATTTCTTTGAGTACGGTAGCTACAATTTTAGCTGATTGCCGCATGGTTTCAATTTCCCGGGGGGATTTAATTTCAATTCCCCGGTGTTGTTTTGGTGTGGTTTGGGGCTGAGTTTTTTGGGAGAGCAGGTTACTGAGAATGTTCATGGAGAGTTTAATAATTACTGATGACTGACTGATATGGCTATAAATTTAAGTTACCTTATTTTTACCAAGCCTGGTTTGCGATTGCTGTCATCAGTTACTGTATAGCAATTTCTCCTGTCATTCCTGCTGCTGTATGTCCGGCTATAGAACAGTTTAAGCTATATTTTCCGGGTTTGATGGGCACAAAGAACCATTGCGCTTCTGCACCGGGTTTGAGTTCTAGTTCATGAATTGCGCCTTTGACTTCTACTTTGCCAGCTTCGACTTTTTGCGTCCAGATACCATCAGCAAAATCTTTGGCTGTGAAATAATGTTTCAGTTGGCTGGGATTATTTAGGTGTAATAGATAGCGTTTACCAGGGACAAATTCTAAATGATCTGGTTCAAATTTGAGTTCATTAGCGGAATTACCTAAACTAATCGTAATTTCTCTAGGTGGCTGTTTAAGTAAATTATCTGTAAAATCAGCGGCGATCGCCTGGCTCTGAAGCGCAAAAACTAAGCACAGCAGCAAACATAGGAAAGTGAACTGGCGAATTAAACGCAGTACATTAGGTAGAATTGGGTAGAATATATTTTGATAAAATTCTGTAAATAACCGAGTCATTGAGTAGTTAAACCAAATTTTGCCAAGGGTATAATATATTAACTAATTTTGACAATGTTACAAAAAAACCAGAATAATCCTAGCATGGTTTAATACACCCTGTAACTAATCAAGTTGAGCCAGACAGCGAATAAATTCCAGGGGTAAACCATCGGTATCAGCAATAAAAGCCACCTCCCAAATGCGATCGCCTATTTGCTGCTGAGTGGGTTCTAAAAGTACTTTCAGGGGTGGTAAATTCTCTGCACAATTAACACGTGATTGTAAACTTGTCAACCAGCCGGGTAAATCGGATGTAATTGTAGTTAAATCAAAAGACAGATGATAATAACCCACATAATGCTCATCGGTAAAAGCATCTGGTGCGGGTTTAGGTTGAGGAATTTGGATTAATTCGATTCTTCCCCCTAAACCTTCCATCCAACAAGCCAGAGTATAGCCTGTGGTGAAGCGCTCACAAACTGTAAACCCTAACAGTTCATAGAATGCGATCGCCCGATGAATATTAGCAGTGCGAATCGAAGCGTGATGCATAATAATTTAGTCATCCGTCATGGACACCCCCCTGGTAGAGACAATTGATCAATTGTCTCTACATCTGTTACTCAAATAATCGGAAATAGGGATAGCGTACAGGTACACCAGGTTCCTTTTCCAGATCAAAATTAATCACATTCCAACAGGGATCTTGGGAAGCATCGGGGCTAAAATCCACGGGTAAGCCATATAATCGTGCTGAGGTAGCTTCCGGGTCTCCAGAACGCCAAGGGGTGCTACGTTCTAGATAGCCACTCATCAACTCCTGATAACGTTGAGCAATAATTACCCGTGTTGCCCTGTAACCTTGAGTATACAGCTTATCCAATGCCTCGTGGATTTCAAAGCGAATGCCATCGGGATGGGTATGCTGTCTATACCATTCATTATTCCAGCGTCGCCAATGACGACCCGACTGGAGGTGAACTAACTCTCCATTTTTAGGGTTGGCCTCAAAAGCACCATGACGGGGACACAAATAAGTATCTGTGAGTGTCAGAGCCGGAATAGACTGACGACAGTGGGGACACTGAATGTCAGGGCCAAATATAGGGTACTGCAAGCCTGGATTGATCATGAAGTGCATAAAAACATATTTTCGTTTTCACCAGCACCAGCGAGTTGGATTTGACACTTCGGCTCCTCTATTATCGAGGCTTGCTCATTGCTGCAAAGAAACCGAGTTTCAGCGTAAACAATCTTCACTAGCATCTGACTCAGATGAGAGAGGTGACACTGTGATATTCTGGTTGTGCAGCAAGCCTCAAACTTTAGAGCTTCTCCAGTGTTCGGTGGGTACCATATTCATATTCTATCGTGTCTACAACTTCTTACTGGCCATCTCCCGATTTTTCTCAAGCAGCTTTCATCGCCGCCAATGCTGTGGTTATAGGTTCGGTAAACATTCAAGCCGGGGTCAGCATTTGGTATGGTGCAGTAGTTAGGGGAGATGTAGAACGCATTGACATTGGGGAATGTACAAACATTCAAGATGGGGCAATTTTACATGGTGACCCTGGTTCACCAACAATTCTAGAACATCATGTCACTATCGGCCATCGCGCCGTGGTACATTCTGCCCACATTGAATATGGCTGCTTGATTGGCATTGGTGCAATTATTTTAGATGGGGTGAGAGTGGGTCATGGTAGCATCGTTGGTGCTGGCGCGGTGGTAACTAAGAATGTCCCCCCTCGGTCTCTAGTGGTCGGTGTTCCTGGTAAGGTATTGCGCCCAGTTCCAGAAAACGAAGCCGCAGAACTGATAGAACACGCGGAACGTTACAAAAAGTTAGCTTTAGTTCATGGGGGAAAGGGAAATGATCTTGGTTTTGCTCACCAGAAATAGTGCCAAAGATTGTAATATAAATATATATTGGTAATTAGCCTGAAGGCAGCAATGCTTAACATGATTGCAATCCCCGCTGAAACTTGTAATCCCATGGGACTAGCAAAATTTGCCAATTAGGTTAAAAATAAACATGAGAACAGTTCATAAAACTTTAATTTTCACTTAAAAGAGGAGTTCTAGATATGGATATCGATTACCGTATAGTCATCGTCCTTGCACCCATTGTCATTGCTGGTAGTTGGGCTGCATTTAACATTGGTGCTGCAGCTTTAAGACAAGTACAAAACTTTTTGAACAAAGAAGCCTAAGTTTAAACAAAATTATCGATAAAATCGGCTGTTTCCCTAATTCAGGACAGTCGTTTTTTGGGGGGAAATGGGGTATTTTCGCCCCATTCCCTCATATACCTTGTCTTTCTCATCTGTTTGTGGATATAAATTCTTTACTAAAACCGTTTCAGCATTTTGGCGTTAATCTGGGACTCTCCCGCATTATCAAACTATTGGCTAACCTGGGTAACCCCCATCTGCAAGTTCCGGTAATTCACGTTGCTGGTACTAATGGTAAAGGTTCTGTTTGTGCTTATCTTCACTCTATACTCACTGAAGCTGGTTATCAGACTGGCTGTTATATCTCTCCTCATTTAGTTGATTGGACTGAACGCATTTGTATTAATAAACAGCCAATTACTAGTGAGAAGTTCAGCCAATTAATCTTACAAGTTCAAGATGCTATTCAAGCTGATGATGAGTACCCAACCCAGTTTGAAGTGATTACCGCCGCTGCTTGGTTGTATTTTGCTCAAGCTCAAGTTGATGTGGCCGTGATAGAAGTGGGTTTGGGGGGGCGCTTGGATGCGACCAATGTTTGCTCAGATCCATTAGTAACTATAATTACATCTATTAGCCGGGAACATTGGCAGCAATTAGGTCCGACTGTGGCGGATATTGCTAGGGAAAAAGCAGGTATTATTAAACCGGGGTGTCCGGTTGTGGTGGGGAAATTGCCCCCAGATGCCCAAAAAGTTGTGCGATCGCGTGCCGCAGAATTACAATCCCCTTATATTTCACCAAAATCTGCTCATGAAATCTCCCCCGGATGGGCTGAATATGAAACTCAGGTAAACTCCTGGGTTATTAAATATCCTCTCCCATTACAGGGGCAAATTCAACTAAATAACTCAGCCTTAGCTTTAGCTGGTGTAGAAATTCTGCAAAACCAGGGTTGGAAGATTTCCCCAGAAGCGATTGTTAACGGGATGAGTAAAACTCAATGGCCCGGACGAATGCAATGGGTGAGTTGGAAAAACCGCAAATTATTAATTGATGGCGCTCATAACCCCGCAGCTGCTCAAGCATTAAGAGATTATGTAGACAGTTTACACACCCCTGGGTTAACTTGGGTGATGGGAATGCTTTCTACTAAAGAACATGGAGATATTTTTCAAGCCTTACTGCGATCGCAAGACCAATTATATCTAGTTCCAGTCCCAGATCATAGTTCAGCCGACCCCAGAGAATTAGCCCAAATAGCCGTTGAAATTTGTCCAGAATTGTCCAGATGTGAAACCTATCCAGATTTAACATCCGCCTTAGACGCAGCTATTAATGAGAAAAATAATCAACTTGTTTTGTGTGGTTCTCTCTACTTAATCGGTCATTTTTTCAGACAGGGGGGATAGATCCCCGGCTGTTGAACCAGTCGGGGATGTGGTTAAAATCTCAGACTATAGCCTATTATTCCATTCTTGCGCCGCATCTTCCACAGCTTGATCTACAGTTTTTTGACCTAACATCGCTGCTTGTAAATTTTCATAAATCGCCTTTTGCAGACGTTTAGAATCTTTCAAAGTTGGCGTTAAAATCTCTGCTTGTTGCAATTGTTTCGCACTAATCACCCTCGCCCGTTCCACTGTAGAAGCAGTATCAGGGACATTTTGAAAGTAACTATCTGCCAGTGCTTGTTTTGTGGATGGTAAAACATTAGCAGCTTTAGCAAAGGCTAGCTGATTCTTGTCATTGGTGACAAATAAAGCAAACTTAACGGCCGCATCGGGATGTTGACTAGCACGGGGGACAACTAAATTCATCACAGCCACATTCTTTTTACCAGTATCACCGGTAATCTGGGGTGCGATCGCGGAGGCCTTGGCAATTTGGGGAGCATTCCTAGCAATGGTATTGAGAAACTCAGGTCCGGAAGCTAAAAAAGCCGTTTGTCCAGACTGGTATAAATCAATGCCATGGCGATGTCCTTGGGTTAAAGCCTCCCTGGGAAGTAACCCCTGTTGATATAAATTCACCCAATATTGAAAAGCTGCTTTACCTTCGGGAGAATTAAAAGCCGCCTTACCCTGCTCATTGACTAGGGTAACGCCCATTTGTACAAATGACTCCAACACCTCACCGGAATCTTGGGGTACAAAAGTGACAAAAAAGGCATATTTACCCGTCTGGTCTTTAATTTTCTGGGCGACATCTGCCAATTCTGCATAGGTTGACGGTACTTTATTAATACCTGCCTGTTGTAATAAATCAGTGTTATAAATATTTAGCCTGGTAGTCAAGTACCAGGGGATACCAAAACTTTTACCATTCAGGGTGCTAGCTTTCCAAATATTCGGTAGATAAGAAGAACGTTCTGGGTCAGAAATTTTGGGATCTAAGTCTAACCAAGCATTTCTTCCCGCCAGTTGGGAAGCAAAAACTGGATTGAGATTGACGACATCAGGTGGTGTATTTGCTGAGACAGATGTTAAAATTTTGTTCTCCATTGCCGCCCAGGGCACATCAACCCAGTTGACCTTGATACCAGGATTTTCCGTTTCAAAATTAGCAATCAAACCTTGGAAATAGTCAGTAAATTGAGGTTGGAGTTGCATCGTCCAAAACTCAACAGTTGCTTGTGTACCCGCAGGAGATACTGTATTATTAGCAGTATTACAACTTACTAACCAACTAGTAAGTAAGCCTACCAATGCCCAAATAACTAGTTGTTTGAATTTTCGCAATCGGATCATTTTAGCCTGATGATTACATTTGCAAGGGGTGAAAAAGTTGTTAAAATCAGTTGCTTAGTCTATCAAAAATTGTCAAGTATCAGTCAGTTGATCATGTTAATCTGCTCTTAACCCATGACCAGGTTGAGAGCAAAAGCTAAAAAAATCTGGGGCATTTTTCAGTATTGCGGTAATTTATCTGTATATTTTGTGGTTTAAATTTACTGAAAAAGCACAAAAAAACCCGAAATCTATATAAATTAATGGTTTCATCTATCCAGTTCAGGCTACAACACCTTAGAATGATTCATTGAAAAGTCGATCTGATGGGATATACAGGTATTTCTAACATCAAGAATCCCAAAGAGCGACTTTTCTAATTCTCTCTAGGGAGAATTAATCAAAGATGCCACACAGTGCAACTGTCGAGAATCTCAAGCAAAGATCAAGGAGTTTGATATGAACAAGGGTGAATTAGTTGATGCAGTGTCTGAAAAGGCTAGTGTTACTAAAAAACAAGCCGATGCTGTGTTAACTGCTGCTTTGGAGACTATTATTGAAGCTGTCTCTTCTGGGGATAAAGTAACATTAGTAGGATTTGGCTCCTTTGAATCACGAGAACGCAAGGCTCGTGAAGGTCGCAACCCCAAAACTAACGAAAAGATGGAAATTCCTGCCACTAGGGTTCCTGCTTTCTCGGCTGGTAAGCTGTTTAGAGAAAAGGTTGCACCCCCAAAAGAACCCAAAGAATAGATAACGTTTTAGGGAACCTCTTATTGATGCAGCAACCAGTTCACGGTGGAAATTTAGCCTGGGCGGCAGCACTAGCTGGCTGTCCACCTGAAGGTATTCTGGATTTTTCTGCCAGCATCAGTCCTTTGGGACCACCAAATAGCGCGATCGCGGCTATTTATTCCCAAATTAGTAATCTTAGGCACTATCCACAACCAGATTACAGTGAACTTAGAGTTGCTTTAGGAGGCTTTCATAAATTACCTTCTGAGTGGATTTTGCCAGGGAATGGTTCAGCGGAATTACTGACTTTAGCCGGGAGAGAGTTAGCGAATTTATCCGCAACATCCTTAGTTACTCCAGCCTTTGGCGATTATTACCGAACACTAACGGCATATAATGCTAATATCCTGGAGTTTCCCCTTTCTTTGACAACTGGACAATGGGAAATAGGAATAAATTCTGCTTCATATCCTTTATCTTCACCAGGAAGTTATGGATTATTGCTAAATAATCCTCATAACCCCACAGGGAGGTTATTCTACAGGGGGGCGATTTTGCCTTATTTAGAGCAATATTCCTTGGTGGTGCTGGATGAGGCATTTATGGATTTTCTCCCCCCCGATGAGGAACAAAGTCTCATTGGAATGGTGCAAGAATATCCAAATCTCGTAGTATTGCGATCGCTAACGAAATTTTACAGTCTCCCCGGACTGAGATTAGGCTATGCGATCGCCCACCCTGACCGTCTGGCTCAATGGCAATCATGGCGAGATCCCTGGCCTGTAAACACCCTGGCCGCCGCCGCCGCCATTGCCGCTATCCAAGATCAAGAGTTTCAAGAGCGCACCTGGAAATGGCTACCACAGGCAAGAAACCAACTTTTTCAAGGTTTAACCTCAATTCCAGGTTTGCAGCCTCTAGAAGGCAGTGCTAACTTCCTACTAGTAGGATCACAATCATCAAGTTCTCAATTACAACAACAATTACTCCAGCATCACCAAATTTTAATTCGTGATTGCCTCAGCTTTAAAGAATTAGGCGATCGCTTTTTCCGGGTTGCTGTCCGTTCGGAGTCTGATAACCAACGTCTGCTCACAGCCTTATATTCCTTGACTGTTGACCAATAACCAATGACAATTGATTACGACTTAGTAATTATTGGTGGTACTGTTGCCGGACGCTATGCAGCCCTAGTCGCAACCCAACTCAAAGCCACCGTGGCTTTAGTGGAGTCTCAAGTAAATTATGGCTTTAGTCAACATCAAGCCATCAGCGAAGTTGCTAAAATCCTCCATAACCTCAATGATGTTGCTGGCCGGGGAATTCACACCACACAACCATCACTCACCTGGACAGAAACCAGGTTGTATAGTCACGGTGTGATCGACCACATCCAAGCACAAACTTCTCTGGCTAACCTATCCGCCCTGGGTGTAGATGTCATCCTGGGTACTGGTCAATTTCAATCCTTACCCCATTTAGGCTTTACCGTAAATCAACGCCTATTGCGCGGGCGTACCTACTTACTAGCCACTGGTTCTGTTTTGTACCATCCAGAAATTCAGGGATTACAACCCACTGGTTACCTGACATTATCTAATATTTGGCAAACTCTCAAGCAACCAACCTTACCGCAAAATTGGGTAATTATTGGCGGTATTCCCCAAAGTATTGAAGTAGCCCAAACTCTGGCGCGGTTGGGTTGTAGTGTCACCTTAGCCGTGAAATCTGCATCTATTCTCCCCTCCGCCGACCCAGAAATAGCCCACCTGCTGCAAGCACAGTTAGAAGTTGATGGTGTGCGTGTCCTGACTCAAAAACCAGTAACTCAAGTCAAACTAATTGAGGGTAAAAAGTGGGTTCAGGTAGGAAATAAAGCTATTCAAACCGACCAAATCCTAGTAGCAACGGCACAGCAACCAAACCTAGAGTACCTGAATTTAGGTGCTGTAGGTGTGAAATGGCGGCAACGTCGCTTACTGCTTAATGATAAATTACAAACTACTAATCCCCGGATTTACGCCTGTGGCGATGTGATTGGGGGTTATGATTTTCCCAATGTTGCTAATTATGAAGCGAGAATCGCTGTCAAAAATGCCTTGTTTTTTCCCAGATTTACAATCAACTATCGCTACATTCCCTGGGGTCTCAATTCTCATCCCCGGTTAGCGGAAGTCGGTTTAACACCAGTCCAAGTAAAACGCCAATTTCGACCCGATGAGGTTTTAGTTTTACGGCAGTATTATAAGTCAATCCCAGCTGCCCAACTCCGAGATCAAACTACAGGTATATGTAAGTTGATTGTACACCGCAATGGGGAAATTTTGGGAGCCTCCATATTGGGGGAGGAAGCGTCGGAGTTAATTAATATAATTGCTTTGGCTATGTCCCGAAAAATTCCCGTTAAACATTTAGCTTCCTTGTCTTGTGTCTATCCTAGCTTTTCCCAAATTATTGAAGATACAGCCACACAGTGGGGTCAGCAAAGGTTAAATACCAATCATGCTTTACAAGATTTTCTCGAAGGCTTTTTTCATTTCCGCCGCGATTGGAATTGGTAATCGGCTTATTTCGTTCGCTCACTATGACGCTTAAAGTTCTTTTCTGTTAAAGATACGCTACCAATTCCTTGGAGGATACCACGACCGATTAAACCTAAACCCCGTCCCACTATTTTAGTGAGCAAAAAAACAATACCACTACCCACAATAGATAATAATGATTTTAACCGCGGCGCGATCGCATCTCGAAATTCTAGTACCAGTGTCACTAATAGGGGAATACCAGAAAGCTGGGCTAATTCCTGACTACGGGGGGCATAAATTGCAGTTTTGGCAATCCCACGCGGTGCTAATACAAATAGCTCATAGGTACTTTCAAATATGCTTTTAGGCTCATTGATATACTTGTTTAAACGGTATTTCCATGATAACTCATTGCGGAAGCGTTCTATTTCTCTTGTGGAAATTAAGCGGCGATCATAATAATTCTGTTTAATGTCTTCTACGTCTGCTAAAGAGTTGAGCAATGGTTGCACTACACTATTGGCTACGGAAATCAATAAATTTTCTAAAATTATTAATGCTTGGGATTTCGCTTCAGGTGTACCCCCAGGGTAGGTGGTATTATCAATATGCAAGTCTGTCTGAAATACTAAATAAGAAAATAACTCTAGTACTAGGGGTATTTTATTGATGATCTCTGTTTGTACCACCCGATAATTTTGCAGCAATAAATTGACAACTTCTATATCTTGGTTACCTACTTGTACGCGATAAAATTTGCCAAAGAAATCTGTAATTACTCCTTGCCATAAATCATATAATATTGTGTCTTTTAAGCTTTCTAATTGAGCGCCGCTTACTTGAGTAACACGCAATTCATCTAGGTTTTGCGCCAGTTTTTGCAGAATTAAATACAGTAGTTCCCGTCTTTTATCTTCCCGAAAAATATCAATTTCTAAAGCCACATTTGTGACATTTTGTAAAGAAAATTGTAATTTATTCACACATACTGCAAATAAATCAGATTGTAGCGATCGCGGGCTAAGTAGAGGCGCTAAAGTAGGTTCTTCTTTTACCTTCAATCTCACATTCTCACTACTGAATACTGGAATTACAGCCGGTTTGTGCTGTTCGGGTTCTCTTTCCTGTGGCGAAACTAATAACCGACTGAGTAACCAACGCGCCGCTAATAGTTCTCGTCTTTTTCCAGCCAGAACAGCTCGATCTATTAACGGGATCCCAGGGATTTGTAATTGCGTCATCACTGCGCCTAAATCTGCTTCAATGTAAGCAACCCCCGACAAATACCAATTTTTTCGCACCCCAGCCAGGGGAAGAGTAGGTGATGGCGTGATGGAATAATCCGCAGTGGAATCAACGCTTCCCTGTGGAGGAAACCAATAACAACCACCATCTACTACTGCTTCCATAGCAGCGACTAATTCAGAAATAGGAGTACCTTTAGGACAGTAGCCATTAACGCCAGTAGCACGCACGGCTAACAGCAATCCTGGTTCTTGAACAGAACTCAGTAGGAAAATTGGTAGTTTGGGGTATTGGTTTTTGATTTGTTGACACAGTTGTAATCCTTGCTGCTGACTGGAAATAGAGCGACCATTACCTAATTCTAAAACTACCAAGTTCACTTGGTTGGGGTCTTTTTGAGCCAGTTCTGCTAGTATCTGCAAGGCCTTTGTATCTGTTTCTGCTTCCGATATTACTTCGATGTCAGGCACTGTTGACAAAGCTACCCGTAGTCCTAACCGGAATATGGCATCTTTGTCAATTAACAATAATTTTAGGGGTTTATTATTCATAAGATATAGTACGCGGGAAACTCAGTCACAAACCGCGCTGAGATCGGCTGATGATGAAAACCCCCAAGTTTAGCTTTAACTATTGCAGTCCTCCTGAGTATGACATTCTCGTGGGTTAATTGTCACGCCAAGTTTGTGGGAATATTGGTGAAAATCCCGTTAAAAATTATTCTGGTTTTTGGGGATGGCGGTAACCATAAAAGTTAATACTGTATTCAGTAATCCTGACTCCTGTTTGTTTTTCCACCTCACGGATTAATTCTGCGGGTAGTTCTATATGCACATCCAGCAGTTGATTAGTATCAATACAGTTGACATGACTATGGGAATCACTGATATTACCGTATAAACGCCCGTCACAGCGTTCAACACACTCAATGATGCCCTGACTTGATAGGGCTTCTAAATTTTGATAAACAGAAGTGTGACCAATATCTTTACCCTGCTGGCTGAGACGAGCATAAATTTCTCTAGCAGAAAGGTGTTCATTAGCCTGCCACAGCAATTCTAAAATAAAGCGGCGCTGGCGACTGACGCGCATCCCCAAGAGTTGACACCTATCCAGGGCTTCCTCTAGGGAACGAATTGGTTTGGGAGGGATCGAGTGATTTTGCATAGTTAAGTTGGTTAACTATAAGGGTATTTTCCCGATTTTGTCTGGCTCTGGGAATTTACAATTTAATCTGGTGATTGTCCGTTGGTGATTAGGGTTTGTTTGATTACACTCTGCTCTTAAACAAACTCATTACAACTTTAACTTACAATTATAGCAAATGTCCAACCCTAGGCAGGTGTTAAGTTTGCCAAGTTAGACATACACAGGTAAAAAAATAACTGGGTGCAAATGTGCCATCACACCCAGCAAAGCTGGTGATTCTCGATCCTACTTTTGAGCATGACGATTACAATTCAAGTCGATACCGACCACGTTAACAATCTAGATATCTCACCTGTCTTGAAGGTGATTACGCAACTACTCGAAGACAAAGGGATGGCATCCTGGGAACAGCAGTTAAGCTTTAATATCCAATATGCCTTATCACCCGGAGATCCCCGGGAACTTTCAGAAATCCCAGAGTTGCGTCTATGGTTTGTCCGTTTAGATGCTAAATATCCCTGGTTACCATTTTTACTAGATTGGAAATCCGGGGAATTAGCCCGTTATACTGCCATGCTTGTACCACACCAATTCAGTGCAAAAGAAGGTATTCAATATAACCCAGAAGCCTTAGAAATATTTCTCATGCACAAAATTTTTATATTAGGTGATTGGCTCAAGGAACAAGGTATCCCCAGCTCATCCCGGTTAAAGTCTATGGCGCAAATGCTGGGTTATGACCTAGATGATGGGTTGTTTGAGATGCTTTGAAAAGCCTACACCTCTCAAGAGGTGTAGGAGGATTTTAGTCGCCCCAAATTTTCTGCAAAACTATTTGGGGTGAAATATCTGCTAATTGTGACGTTGGTGATTTAATCGCCAGAAACTTATCATTTTTGGGCAACACCGATTCTGGATCTGTAGAGCCAAACAGGGCAATAGTATAAGTTTGCACTGCTACACTTAAATGAAGTAGTGGATCATCAGTAGATAACATCAAACTTGCTCCCCCAATCATGGCAGTTAATTTGCCAATGTTATCAGGAGAAGTCAGCTTAATCCCGCTGGTTCTTTCCAGGAGCGATCGCCAAACCTGCTCATTTTCAGAGCCGCGAATCACCACCACAGGCAAATCCGGCTGCTTGTGTTGGCATTCTTGAATGATTTGCTCCCAGTGTTTTAGAGGGTAGAGTTGATCTGAACCTGTGAGAGAGATATCACTAGAACCAGCATGAACTAATATGTAGCCTGTGTCATTGATTCCCAAGCGTTTTTGTTCATTTTGTGACCAGTCAATATCCGGTTTAGGCACATTCACTGCTAACTCTGGGCAAGGGGTTTTAATCCCAAAGGGTTGCAGCAAATCATGGTAAACTGCCGCCTTGTACTGGTTGGGTTGGTATGGCACAGAATCAGTCAGAAAACCTGCTCCTTTGCCTTTGTAGCCAACGCGGGTAGGGATTCCAGTTAGCCACAGCAAAAGACCCATTAACCAACTTTCTCCCGGAGTGATCACCGCGTCATACTCGCGATCGCGAATCATCCCCACGAAATTACTCCAATCAGCCAGACTATTGCGGTCTGTGTAATCAAAAGTCAGGACATCATTAACTGACTTGCTCACCCGGTAGGCAGCCTTTGACCGGGGTTCCACAACGACATCTAACTGAGCCTTAGGGTAATAACGCCTCAAGTCATCTAGAGTCGGGAAGAAAAGAATTTGGTCGCCAATTCCGCCAGGAACAAGGGCTACTACTCGCATAATATTTATTCACGCGTACTCGCTCTTATTTTAGGTGAATATAGTCATTAGTTATTGATTATTAGTCATTAGTCATTGATGATCAGTTATTAATTTATTGAGGTTTTCTGTGCATTTACTTATTCCAGCCGCTGGAACCGGCAAAAGAATGGGAGGAACCCGCAATAAACTCCTCCTGCAAGTGCGATCGCAACCAATTATTGCTTGGACTCTCAAAGCTGCCGCAGCGGCCAGTACAATCAAATGGATAGGGATTATTTCGCAACCGGTTGACTGGCCAGACTTCAAGGCAATTGTCGCCGATCTAAACGTGACTAAACCAGTGGAATTTATTCCTGGCGGCTCCTCGCGTCAAGAATCAGTTTATAATGGCTTGCAGGCGCTTCCAGACACCGCAGAACACGTATTAATTCACGATGGGGCCAGATGTCTGGTGACACCAGACTTACTCAACTCATGCGCCCAAGCCATCCAAGAATGTTCTGGTTTAATTGCTGCGGTTCCCGTGAAAGATACAATCAAAGTCGTAGATAAGCATGGCATCATTCAAACTACCCCCGACCGTCAGCAATTATGGGCAGCACAAACCCCCCAAGGCTTTAATGTTAACTTATTAAAACAGTGCCACGCTCAAGGCCTTCGTCAAGGTTGGGAAGTCACCGATGATGCTGCTTTATTTGAAAGATGCGGTATTGAAGTCCGAATTGTCCCGGGAGAAGAGACAAACTTGAAAGTGACAACTCCCCAAGATTTGGCCATGGCTGAATTTATCCTCAGCCAACGATAATGGGGTGAACATTCCCCAGTGTCAAGGTGCGGGGATTTTTGATTCAATGACCAACGACTAATGACCAATGACTACAGCAACTAAGATAGAAGCGATTCTGTATTTAAAAGGTAAGCCTTTATCCCTGGGTGAAATCGCTGAGTATGCAGGGTGCGATCGCGCTACAGTCGAAGAGGGAATCATGGAACTAATGGATAATTATGCTCACAGAGATAGCGCCTTAGAAATCCTAGAAACCCCCAATGGTTACAGTTTGCAACTGCGCTCTGATTTTCATGACTTAGTACAAAGGCTGATTCCTGTAGAATTAGGATTAGGTGCATTGCGGACTTTAGCCGCCATCGCTTTGAATAACCCCATACTCCAAACTGATTTAATTGAACTACGAGGTTCAGGAGTATATCAACACGTACCGGAACTGGTGGAACTCGGATTTGTGAGGAAACGGCGAGACAATGATTCTCGCTCCTACTCACTGCAAGTCACACCGAAATTTTATCAGTATTTCCAAATTGAAAACTTGCCCCAAATCTTAGAACAGCAGCCCCCGGAAGAACAACTAGAACTAAACCAGCAAACCCAAACAAGAGAGCCGTGCGGCTGATTGATATCTGTGTGTAGCCAGTTGTGAAGAACCGTCAAGGGATCACCCTAATTTATGATTGTGAGCTATGTCAAACTGTAGAAGTATGTCACACTAGAATCAGCAACTAAGCTTAAATTTGCCAATGGTGTTTGACCCTGACTTTTTGAATGACAATTCCGAGGAAAACTCCAATCAGCTTCTCAATGACCACTTCGACGAAAATCCGAATCAGTTACTCAAATATTTACAACATCAGCCTCCTGAAGTTCTAGCCCGTGTCGCTCAGTCCGTCAGCCCGGAAATTAAACACATAATCTCGCAAAACGTCCAAGGACTAGTGGGAATGCTCCCCCTGGAAAACTTTAACGTGCAAATTACCACAGATAAGGAGAACTTAGCGGGGCTTCTCTCATCGGCCATGATGACAGGATACTTTCTGCGCCAGATGGAGCAAAGGATGCAGTTAGAGAATTTGTCTAATACTTAATTGTCAATCGGGCAATTTTTGCAGACTATCACTTGATGTGGCTTGATTGTATAGTTGATTAGCAATACGCGTAGCAGTTTCAATGGGGATAGCAAAGCCCAAACCTTGAGCATCGGCGCGGATAGCAGTGTTAACACCAATAACCTCACCGTGGGCATTTAACAAAGGACCGCCAGAGTTACCGGGGTTAATGGCTGCATCAGTTTGGATAAAGCTGACTTGCTTATCTGGGACCCCAACTTGAGCGCTGGTGCGCCCCGTAGCGCTGATAATACCGATAGTGACAGTATTATCTAACCCCAAAGGGTTGCCAATAGCGATCGCCCATTGTCCGGGGATTAATTTTTGTGAATTGCCTAACTTAACCGTGGGCAATTTATTTTCGGCAATTTTCACCACTGCGAGATCTGTAGTCAGATCAACTCCCAGTACCCGCCCCTGAAAAGTTCGACCATCTTTGAGAGTGACCTGCACAGTGTCTGTATCTGCCACCACATGAGCATTAGTCAGCAATAGGCCATTTTCGCTTAAAATAAATCCCGAACCTGTACCGCGCTCAATGCGTTCTTTGGGAATTGGTTGCTCATCTTCGCCAAAAAATCGACGTAAGAGGGGATTTTTCAAAACATCTGAGATGGGGTTAGCCACTTTGCGGGTAGCATTAATACGTACTACCGCGGGTCCGACTTTTTGTACTGCCGTAGCAATAAAATTCAGGTTATCATCCCCAGTAGTGCCCATGGGTCCCCCCAACCGATGAGGAACCACAGACTCTGAAGCCAAGGGTGCGGTTACATTCCGTAACTCTTGAAAATGGCGGTTATGTGGTACAAGATAACGACTACCGAACACCCCAGCACCGGTACCAATTGTCAGTAAAGATAGATAAATACTTAGCTGTTTTAAGGATAACTTCATAAAACCTTGTCAGATGTGTGGAAACGAGCTCTTTAGACCTGAGATTGTCAATAGGTTTCAACAAAACGTTGCAGTTGCTAACTTCTCAGTGTAGTCAAGCAATGGACAAGTTAACAGATAATTTCACAAATAAAACGACAATAAGCTACAGGGCAATTAGGACATGACAAAATTCTCATAGTGTCCACAGCCCCATTCCCCCACTAAAATCTAAACTGAGCGATCGCTTGACTTTGATCTTATGACTTTTCCTTATCGTCTAGTTTTGCTGTATAGCCTACTTAGTGCTATGGGTTTAACATCCACCCCTGTAAGCTCAAACACGGCTCATGCAGCCCCTAGTTGCCCAACTCCGGCATTATCTCGCTTCGTGCGCCATCAAGTTAATCGTGGTGAAACTGTGGAGAGCATAGCACAGCGGTACAATCTCACATCGGCAACACTCATCGAAATGAATCCGGATCTGAGAACCGCAAAGCCCAATGTAGGGAGCAATTTGCAAATTCCTCCCTACAATGGCATTGTTGTACAAGTACCTAGGGGTCAAAATTGGCGACAGGTGGCGGAAAAATATGAAGTTCGCGCTGATACCCTGTTTGAAATCAATGGTTGCCAACAAGACCCCAGAATTGTATTTGTTCCCGGGGTAAATGGGTCAGCACCCCGCCCCATAACTGACTCTAATGGGTCTACAGAGCCTATATCTATTAGTGGCTATCCTTTGCAGTCAGTCACAACTGTGATGTTTCCTTATGGCTGGCAGATTCATCCTACCACTGGTGAAGTGTTGTTTCATAGTGGCGTGGACTTGTTAGCTGCTGTAGGTACTCCTGTACAAGCGATCGCTCCGGGAACCATAGTATTTGCTCAACCACAGGGTACTTATGGCCAATTAGTGATCATTAACCATGGTGGCGGTATCCAAAGCCGTTACGGTCATCTTGGTGATATTCAGGTTTCTTTAGGTCAAAAAGTTAATCAAGGCGACTTATTGGGAACCGTAGGCACGACTGGGGAGCCGACTGTCAGGCAACCACACCTGCATTTTGAAATCCGTTCTAATTCCGATTTAGGTTGGGTAGCGAAAGACCCCCAAGGTTATTTGAGCAACAGGCCATGAACCTGTTGTTCATCGTCAGACAAATCAATTTTACTGTCCAAAAAGGGTCTAACTGTGGCAATCTGAGATACAGAGACCTTTAATCTGATATTTTAACTACAGTCAATTTACCTCATTAGGTTATGCAAACTCTGCCAAATCTTACAACCGTTGACAATAAAGCAAATCCAGCCATTTTTGATACTAACATTAAGCGGCGTAAAACTCGTCCCGTCAAGGTGGGAAATGTCACCATTGGGGGTAACTACCCAGTAGTAGTGCAGTCGATGATTAACGAGGATACCCTCGACATAGATGGTTCCGTAGCAGCTATTCGTCGTTTACACCAAATTGGTTGTGAAATTGTCCGGGTCACAGTACCCAGTATGGCTCATGCCAAAGTGATGGCGGAGATCAAAAAAAGATTAATTCAAACTTACCAAGACGTGCCAATTGTGGCCGATGTGCATCACAATGGCATGAAAATTGCCTTGGAAGTCGCCAAGCACATTGAAAAAGTACGGATAAATCCGGGATTATATGTGTTTGAGAAACCAAACTCCAATAGAAGCGAATATACCAACAGCGAATTTGAAGAAATTGGCGAAAAAATCCGTGAAACTCTAGAACCTTTAGTAGTTTCCCTGCGAGATCAAGGTAAAGCCATGCGAATTGGGGTAAATCATGGTTCGCTGGCGGAAAGGATGCTATTTACCTACGGGGACACCCCAGAAGGCATGGTAGAATCTGCCTTAGAATTTATTCGCATTTGTGAATCCTTAGATTTCCGTAACCTAGTAATTTCCATGAAAGCCTCACGGGTTCCGGTGATGCTAGCCGCCTATCGTCTCATGGCCAAGCGCATGGATGACCTAGGTATGGATTACCCCCTACATTTGGGTGTGACAGAAGCAGGGGATGGGGAATATGGACGGATTAAATCCACCGCGGGCATTGCTACATTACTAAGTGATGGTATTGGCGATACAATTCGCGTATCACTCACAGAAGCACCAGAAAAGGAAATTCCCGTTTGTTACAGCATTCTGCAAGCTTTAGGATTGCGCAAAACAATGGTGGAGTATGTTGCTTGTCCTTCTTGTGGGCGGACTTTATTTAATTTAGAGGAAGTTTTACACCAAGTCCGGGAAGCTACCAAACATTTAACTGGGTTGGACATAGCAGTTATGGGTTGCATTGTCAACGGTCCGGGAGAAATGGCAGATGCCGACTATGGTTATGTTGGTAAAACACCCGGTTACATTTCTTTATATCGTGGTCGAGAAGAAATTAAAAAAGTCCCAGAAACACAAGGTGTAGAGGAATTGATTAACCTGATTAAGGCAGATGGACGTTGGGTAGAACCTTGAACAGGTGGGTATTGGGGAAAATTTCTCCCCTCCTCAATGCCGAGTCGCCCCGGATTGTCAAGTAATTTAATGAAATTAGTAACACATGTCTGGTCTCTACAGTGCAACCCTGTGTTAGATTGGGCATACTGACTATACATTCCTCCCTCTGACGCAGCTGTCATTATGGTGATTACAAAAAGTAGACTTGTTTTGGGTGCTACGGCGGTGACGCTTTCCACCATTGCTGTTACTAGCCTTGGTATTCACTCGCGAGGTCAGGCTTTATTTAAAGCAAGTCCCAAAGAATTGGTAGACGAGGTTTGGCAAATTGTCCAACGCCAATATGTAGACGAGACTTTTAATCAAGTTGATTGGCTGGCTGTGCGGCAGGAGTACTTGAGCAAAGAGTACAGTAGTCAGGAAGATGCCTATACATCCATCCGGGAAATGCTCAAACGGCTAGATGATCCCTACACCCGGTTTATGGATCCTCAAGAGTTCAAGAATATGCAAGTGGACACTTCAGGGGAACTGACAGGTATTGGGATCACAATTAGTCAAGATGAAGAAACTAAGCAGATTGTGGTAATTTCCCCCATTGATGATACACCCGCATTTAAGGCCGGCATTTTGGCTAAGGATGTGATTAAGACAATTAATGGTCAAAGTACCGAGGGTATGGATACTAACCAAGCAGTATCCCTAATTCGTGGTGAGCCGGGAACGAAAGTCAATCTGACAATTGAACGGGATGGTAAAGCCAAACAGTTTGAGATCACACGGGCTCGCATTGAAATTCATCCAGTTAAATATTCTAGACAGCAAACTCCTATAGGTAACTTAGGTTACATTCGACTGAATCAGTTCAGCGCCAATGCTAGCCGGGAAATGCAAAGCGCTATTAGGGATTTAGAAAAGCAACGGGTTAACGGATATATTTTAGATCTACGTGGCAACCCCGGCGGGTTACTCTACTCCAGTGTAGAAATTGCTCGCATGTGGCTAGATAAAGGTACGATTGTCTCCACTATTGACCGTGGGGGTGAACAGGAGCGGGAAGTGGCGCGGGGACGTGCTTTAACTGATAAACCTTTGGTGATTTTAGTTGATAAAGGATCGGCCAGTGCCAGTGAAATTCTCTCAGGAGCCTTGCAGGACAATAAACGTGCTGTTTTGGTGGGTTCTCAAACTTTCGGTAAAGGTTTAGTGCAATCAGTGCGTCCTTTAGAAGATGGCTCAGGTTTAGCGGTGACAATTGCTAAATATCATACTCCCAGTGGTAAAGATATTAATAAACATGGGGTGGTTCCCGATGTGACTGTGGAATTATCTGATGAGCAGCGTCAGGAATTGTGGTTGAGACAACGTGAAAAACTGGCTACACTAGCAGACCCTCAATTCGCTAAAGCCGTGGAAGTGTTGGGTAAAGAAATTGCTGCTAGAGGTATGACGAGTTTAGAACCCAAGTAAGTTTGATACTCAAGGGGTGCAGGTTTCAGCACTCTTTGATGAGTGGGAGGAAAAATTGACCAATAAGGTACACTGGCAAGAACGAATTGGCAATCAAAGGGATTGGGTGTGGCGAGGCTGGCAAACTCGTTATACTTACATCCGACCTAGTCAACATTCCCAAAAGACTACACCCTTAATCCTGCTCCATGGTTTTGGTGCTTCCATTGGTCATTGGCGACATAACTTAGAAGTATTAGGGCAACATCATACAGTCTATGCCCTCGATATGCTGGGGTTTGGTGCATCCAAAAAAGCGGCTGCCAATTATAGTATACAACTGTGGGTAGAGCAGGTCTATGAATTTTGGCAAGCATTTATCCGTCAACCAGTCATATTAATCGGTAATTCTAACGGTTCGCTGATTTCCTTAGCTGCAGCGGCAGCCCATCCAGAAATGGTGAAAGGTATAGTCATGATGAGTTTACCTGACCCATCTTTAGAACAAGAAGCCATCCCGCCGGTTATGCGACCTGTGGTCATGGCAGTTAAAAAATTAGTTGCTTCCCCTTGGCTTCTCAAACCTATATTTCACTTGGTGCGTCAACCCGGCTTTGTACGTCGCTGGGCTAGTCTGGCTTACGCCAAACCCGAAGCTATCACCGATGAACTAATAGAAATTTTAGCAAGCCCTCCCCAAGACCGGGGCGCACCTCGTGCTTTTATGGCCTTGTTTAGAGCGGCGATCGCTATTAACTTTAGTCCTAGTGTCAAAGCTATATTACCCAGCATTACAGCACCAATGCTGCTAATTTGGGGACAAAAAGATAGATTTGTGCCCCCCATACTGGCGCAGAGATTTACTCAGTATAACGAGAACCTAGAAGTACTCAACTTAGAAAATGTCGGTCATTGTCCCCATGATGAATGTCCAGAAACAGTCAATCAAGTAATTCTAGATTGGGTTAACAGACACATCTAATTACGTAACTGTGACCTCATCAGTCTTCACAGCTGTCGCACCATGAACCGAACGGGCCACAGCAACCATCTTGTTCAGGATATCCTGACTGGGAACCCGACCTTTTAACACCACAGTAGTACCGGTTTGAGCCACCCAGAGAGTATCAATATCCCCCAGTTGGGAATCTTCATCAAAGGCCAATGCAACACGCTTGGCTAAACCACTCTGGTCGTATTCTCCATTCAAGCCTAAACGTTCTGGGGGAATTGATGTGGTAGTAGAAGGACTTGGCTGTACTTGCTGCGAAGGAGGATTTACTCGTGCGTTTTGGGGTTTCTCTAATCCAAAAATTCTTTGCAACCAACCCATAAGCGGTTTTCTCCCATTGTTGATTAAATACTCTATTCCCATCATCAAAGCATGACAATAATCTACATCTCTCGTTGAAAAGATATTTACTGTTTTGCCCTAACGAAAATGCCGAAAAACCGTGAGGAAGAGGCGCATTGCGCCGTATTTCCTACGTCAGGCAGGGGATGTTCGCCCAGCGTCTCCCCTTGGGAGAAGGCTGTTTAAAGCGTTTACGCCACTGGAACTTGTGATATATTAATATTAACACCGAAAGGTAAACAACCTGTATAAAAACCCAACTGCCTAATGGCAATCTGATGGCGTAGCGTGGGGTCAGCCATACCTTGACAATTGAAGATATGGGGTTCTATGAACCAAGAATCTCCGCGGCTTCAGCCCGGAGAATGTCAAAAAAGATAGAACGGTGAGCAAAATGATTGCCTGAGCCTGTTTTGCGGAATATGAAACATACCCTTTCAGTTTTGGTAGAAGATGAGTCGGGTGTTCTTTCCCGTATCTCCAGTTTATTCGCGCGTCGTGGCTTTAATATAGAAAGCCTCGCCGTTGGTCCAGCAGAGCAAGGAGGAGTTTCCCGGATTACGATGACTGTACCTGGAGACGATCGCGTAATTGAGCAACTCACCAAGCAACTGTATAAGTTAGTGAACGTCCTCAAAGTACAAGACATCACCGAAATTCCTTGTGTAGAGAGAGAGTTAATGCTTCTGAAGGTGAATGCTACTAGCAGCAACCGTGCAGAAGTAGTGGAATTAGCTCATATTTTTCGGGCGCGAGTGGTAGATGTCGCTGAGGATTCTTTAACTCTCGAAGTTGTGGGAGACCCCGGGAAAATGGTGGCCATCGTCCAAGTATTACAAAAATTTGGTCTGAGGGAAATCGCCCGCACTGGTAAAATTTCCCTGACTCGTGAGTCTGGTGTCAATACTGAGTTGCTGAAGTCTTTGGAAGTTAAGGTTTGATTTTACCCGCGCCAGTTGCTAGTCGGGACTTGAGTTCTGACTACCAGCAAACATTTCTATTAAGTTTGATGTCATCAGTAGATCCCCGACTTATCAGACATCCTCTGAGCAGTCGGGTATTTGTCTGATAATATTCACATAGTTATGGCATTGAAAATACTGGACTTTACTAACATATTGCCTAGAATTATATCGGAATATAGTCATCCTATTTGACTTGAGAAATTATCAGTGAGGAAAGGGAACAGGGAACAGAAATTGTTCATTAATCATTTAGGATTGCTATATATTATTAAAAACATAAAATTTTTTAGAGAAATAAAAATAAATGTATATGCTAAAAATATGCCATAATGGCATGACAAGAAGACTAAAAACCTGGTACAAAGTTGATGGTTAACTGCAGTAGTGATCATAAATAAGGTTGCTAAAAAACATTACTGAGGTTAATTTTTCAGGCTGATACAGGGATGAGATACTCATTTGATCAAGGAATTAAGTAGGGAAGATTAAACTTTAAATTTACTAATTGCTAGTAGTGGTAATTTTAGTACTTATTTCTCATATTCACAGGATTACAGCTTCCATAAAAGACTTGCATTTATTTTTATCTACCTACTAATATTCTGGTTGTAATTAGAGATTATTGATAAATAAATCATCCATTGTGTAGCCTTGGGCATCCAGGAATATGGGCAATGTAAGGATACCTATCCCACAAAAAAAACGAGGATATTTTTAATGGGGAAATCCTGACAGAGAAAATATTTGATATTCCTATGCCAAATCACAAACAGTAAATAATGTTTAACCCTAAATCAGGCATTTACTATTCACCGAGTTTTTATTAGTCATTCAGACTAATGCCGTTTTGGAGGTTAGATAATGACAACAGTATTTTCGCCACAACATCTAGGTGAAAAACTCACTGATACTTTAGGAGAGAAGCTGACAAAACCAGAACTGCAAAGGTGCTGGGCATCTATGGAACTTGTGGAGCCGCCAGTAGCACAGCAGTTTTGGCAATCCGCAGAAATGAACCCTGGTATTTACATCATTCTGGGTGGTAAAGTCAGACTATCAGATAGTGCTGATAATTTAATTACCACCCTGTCAGCCTCATCTTCATTTGGTGAAATAACCTTGTTTCCAGAGGAAAACTTGAGTCATTACACCGCCAGAAGCTCACAAAACCTACAACTGGGGTATGTCAGACAAGAGGTATTGCAAGAGTTGATAGACAAATATCCTCAGATGCGCGATCGCCTGTTCTGTCGTGCCCAAACGTGGGATTTACTGATGAGGTGTCGGCAAAACGGACAATTTCCCACACAACCGGCGCAATTTCAGGCCATGCTCAAAGCCTTAACAGTGTTTGAGCGACACAACCTAGATATTGGCTGTGTAAATACACAATTTCCAGATTCCCAGTTGTGGCTGTTGTATAAAGGTCAACTGCTGGAATCCGAGGGAAACTCCTTAGTACCAGGGCAAATCTCGACTCAACCGAATCAAGGTACATGGCAAGCCATCCAACCAACCATTGCTTATATCCTCAAAAGTTCACAGTGGGAAAAAGCACTAGAACACTGTCCAGAATTAGCTTCCTTTGTCAGTGACCGTGAACTAGATATCACTGTTAAGACACAATGGCAAGGGAGCTCATCCCCAACAGCCAAGGTGATTCCCTTTCCCCACAGAGAAAAACAGTCACAGAAAAAACCAAATCAAACACTGCCTTACTTTCCCAGCCCCAAAGTGAAAATAGGGCATTGGTGGCAACAGCTGAGTAAACGGTATCCCTTCTATGCCCAACAAAGCGCCTCCGATTGTGGCTGTGCTTGCTTAGTAATGATTGGTAAATATTGGGGTAAGCAGTTGAGTGTGAATCGCTTGCGGAATATGACCAATGTCAACCGCAGTGGTGCATCTTTACGGGCTTTAGCAGCAGTAGGGGAAAACCTGGGTTTTGCCACTCGTCCGGTCAAAGCCACCTTTGCTAAATTTGCCGAACAATCTTTACCGGCGATCGCCCATTGGGAAGGTAATCACTTTATAGTTGTTTATAAAATCACCAAAAGTGAGGTAATTGTTGGTGACCCTGCCATTGGTCAACGCACCCTGACCAGAAGCCAATTTAACGCTGGTTGGACTGGTTATGCGTTATTACTGCAACCTACAGAACTGCTGCAAAAAACCAAGGATGAAAACCCCGGCTTCTGGAAGTTCTTTGAGTTAGTTAAACCTCACTCTTGGGTACTGGTAGAAGTGTTCATAGCCAGTGTGCTGATGCAAATATTTGGACTAGTAACGCCGGTATTCACCCAGTTATTACTAGATAGAGTGTTGGTGCAGCGCAGCATTCCCACCTTAAACGCCGTGGGTGTGGGGATGATTGTATTTGGTTTGTTTAGTATTGCCATGAATGCAGTCCGACAATATCTTTTAGACCATACAGCCAATCGGGTGAGCATCTCGCTAGTTGTAGGTTTTATTAAACATACCTTCCGCTTACCCCTGGCTTATTTCGAGTCCCGTTATGTGGGGGATATTATTTCTCGGATTCAAGAAAACCAAAAAATCCAGCGCTTCCTCACGGGTGAGACTCTCTCAATCATCCTGGATATGCTGACACTAGTGATCTATCTAAGCATCATGTTCTGGTATAGCTGGAGTATGACTGTCTTCGTACTATTGACAGTACCGCCATTTTTCATTTTAGCACTGGCTAGCACAAGTATTTTGCGTCGCATTTCCAGAGAAGTGTTCAATGCGGGAGCCAAAGAAAATAGTTATCTTATAGAATCTCTCACAGGTATTCGTACAGTGCGATCCCTAGCCATTGAACAGACAGTACGCTGGCGTTGGGAAGAGTTGCTGCATGATTTGGTGAAAAAAGGCTTTAATGCTCAAGTGGTTGGTAACCGCTTGCAAATTATGAGTGGCGTTATTCAAACCTTTGTGAATGCTTCCTTGATGTGGTTTGGTGCTTGGCAAGTTATTCAAGGGGAACTAACTATGGGGCAATTAGTAGCTTTCAATATGTTAGTGGGTAATGTTTTGAGTCCTTTTCAAAGGCTATCAATGCTGTGGAATGAATTGCAGGAAATTATCATTTCTACAGAACGGATTAACGATGTTTTAGATGCACAACCAGAAGAGGACTTGCAAACTCAAAACCGCCGGCCTTTAGGGATACTGCGCGGGCATATTTGCTTTGAGAATGTTGCCTTTCGTTACCATGCCGAAAGTCAGACTAACGTCCTAGAAAATATTAACTTTGAAATTCAGCCAGAGCAAATGGTGGCTTTGGTGGGGCGCAGTGGTTCGGGAAAAACTACACTCAGCAAGTTAATTTTGGGTTTATATCCACCCACAGATGGCAAGATTCTGATTGACGGATGTGATATTACTAATATTGGACTGCGATCGCTCCGTTCTCAAATAGGTGTAGTAGACCAAGACACCTTTTTATTTGGTGGTACGATTCGAGAAAACATTAGTATTGCTCACCCAGAAGCGACCTTAGAAGAGATTATCGCAGCGGCACAATTAGCTGGCGCGGATGAATTTATTCAGAAGTTACCAATGGGCTATGAATCCCAAATTGGTGAAAGTGGCGGAATGCTTTCCGGTGGACAACGCCAACGCCTAGCTATTGCTCGGGCTTTACTTGGTAACCCCCGGTTATTACTCTTTGATGAAGCCACTAGTCACCTAGACTCGGAATCAGAGCGGATTATTCAGAATAATCTCAAAACCATACTCAAAGGGCGTACCAGTGTGATTATTGCTCATCGCCTGTCCACAGTCCGCAATGCAGATTTAATTTTGGTTTTAGACCGTGGTGTGTTAGTAGAAAGCGGTAGTCATGATCAATTAATTGCCAAAAAAGGACATTACTACTATCTCAATCAACAACAACTAGCTCAAGTAGTTTAAGTTGATCCGGTTTTTGCATTGGACTATACAAAAGGTGCGGAGTCATTAGACATTAGTTAGTTCCCAATTCCCAATTTCCTATGAAACTATGCCTTACACTTCTCCCAATTCTTCATCTGCACTTCTGAAACAAGAAGAGGATGACTATAAACTTTATATTCAACCCCAAGAAGAAACCACTGAATCTCACGAGTCGATTCCAGAAGGTAATACTCAGGATTTATATTATGGTACTGAGGAGTTACTAGATGCCTTACCAAAGGTGTGGACTCGTGGTGTGTTGTATGTATTGGTGGGTTTTGGCGCTTTAGCTTTACCCTGGGCGACTCTCTCGAAAGTAGATGAAACTGGTAGCGCCAGAGGACGTATAGAGCCTCAAGGTGCAACACAAAAATTAGACTCCCAATCCGTGGGGAATGTCACAGCTGTTAAGGTGACAGAAGGTGATACTGTAACGGTGGGACAAGTGTTATTAGAACTTGACTCTGAGATTTTGCAGACTGAACTTCAGCAAGCTGAGGCTAAACTCTCAGCACTGTTAAACCAAGAAGCGCAGTTTGACGTGCTGAGAAATCAACTGCAGTTAACACTAAGTATTCAGAAACAACAAAATCAGTTTCAAGCCTTAGAGAAAATGTCCCAAGTTAACCAGGCAAAACAAAACCTTGGTTACAAACAAAGTATTTATAACCTGCAAAAGTTAGAAAAACAAGCATTACTCGGTCAGGTAAAGCAGCAGGTTCAAACTGCTCAAAAGGAGGAACAGTCAGCTTATGAGCGTTTGAGTATAGATGCTCGGCAAGTCCAGCGTTTTGAGCAACTTTTGAACGATGGGGCGGTTCCCCTCAATCAAGTTGACCAAGTTAAAAAAGAAGAACAGGAAAGCCGACGCATTTATACCAGGGCGGAATCTGATGTTAAACAGGCACAATTACGCTTGACTGAAGAAATGAGTCGCTATGAGGCGACGATGAATCAGTTACAGTCTGATATCGAGCAAGCAAAACATCAACTGCAAGGGGAAGAAAACAGCTATCAAAGTTTACTACAAACTGGTAAATTGGCTGTGCTGAAATATCAAGAACAACTTAAAGACCTAGAAACCCAAGTTGCAAATTTACAATTGGAAATTACTCAAACTAACAGCAAAATTAAGTCGTTGAATCTACAAATGCAGCAACGAGTGGTGCGATCGCCTGTGGATGGAGTAATTTTTGAGTTACCAGTTTCTAAGCCAGGGGAGGTAGTACAAGTTGGTCAGAGAATTGCTGACATTGCCCCTGAAAATACTGCCATCATTCTCAAAGCTCATATGCCAGTCCAAGATAGTGGCTTCTTAAATGTGGGAATGCCAGTGAAAATCAAGTTTGATGCCTATTCATTCCAGGAATATGGCATCATCCAAGGTCAAGTTTCTCGGATTTCTCCCAATTCTAAAATGACTCAAACTGCCGCAGGAAATATAGAAACCTATGAGTTAGAAATCACTTTAGAACAAAACTATATTGAAAGGGACGGAGAACGTATTCCATTAACACCGGGTCAAACAGCAAATGCTGAAGTTATTATACGTCAGCGCCGGGTGATTGATTTTGTTTTAGATCCGTTCAAGAAGTTACACAAAAATGGTTTAGAGCTTTAATAGTTTACTTCGGGGATTGTGTCATGTCTCAAATTCTCAATATTTCCACCGCAGATATTATTCACAGACTCAAATTATCGTCTCAAGTTCCTGGTCTGGTAGAGGCGATCGCCTCTCAAAAAATCATTCAGGAGGTTGCTCAAAAAGCACAAATCACTGTGACACCGGAAGAAGTTCAGCAACAAGGGGATAATCTCCGTTTAGCAAATAAGCTTGTCAAAGCTCAAGATACATTAACATGGCTAGAGAAACACCATCTTTCTGTGAATGAGTTTGAAGAATCAGTATATAACAAAATCCTGGCTCAGAAGGTAGCAGATCATCTATTTAGTTCTCAAGTTGAACAGTTCTTTTATCAACACCAACTAGATTATGTAGTGGCCATTACCTATGAAATCATTTTTGATGATAAAGACTTGGCGTTAGAAATGTTTTATGCGATGGAAGAGGGGGAAATCAGCTTTCCAGAAATTGCTCGCCTATATATCTCAGACCCAGAGCTTCGCAGCACTTATGGATACCAAGGAAGGCGACACCGCAAAGATTTTCGCCCGGAGATTGCTGCATCTGTATTTGCTGCAACTCCACCACAGGTGATTAAGCCCATTGGGACTGCAAAAGGGGTGTATTTAATTTGGGTAGAAGAAATTAGTCAACCCCAATTAGATGAGCAGTTACGCGAAAAAATTATTACAGAATTATTCAATGGTTGGTTAAAGCAACAACTGGAGTGTATGCAAATAATTACTCATCTGGATTCCCAGAGCTTACAGCCTCACAAAGAATTACTCAAGCAGTCTTAATTTATGGGCGTTGCTGATTGTAAATCTGAAATATCCTTAATTTTTCATTGGTAAAATATTTGATTTATCTCACCCCCAGCCCCGCTCCTTAGCAAGAAGAGCGGGTAATGTCCTATCATTTAAATTCCCTAAATAACCCCGACTTCTGCCACAATCTTCTGACTTGATAACAGATGATTATAGAAGTCGGGGTTATGCGTTAACCATGGCGATGAATAGTTAATTAATAGGAACAATAACATCAATTTAGTTCATGAAATAGCATTGCATGAGTTATTACATTATCTGGTTAATCCGCTATATTAGAAACATAACCGAAGACAACAAATCGGTTAGGTATCAAACAAGAAATCCTGGGAGAATATCCATGATTATTTCCGATTTAAATATCTTAGAAACAGTTAACGCAGAAAATGTGATTGGCGGTTGTGGCTACAAGGATGAATATGGTAAAAAGCCCAAATATCCGCAAACCAAGTATGATAAAAAGCCCAAATATTATGAACCAACCAAGTCTTATGATCCATGTGAGACAGTATGTTATGAAAAATGTGATGAAAAGGGTAAAAAGAAAGACAATGGAGTATTATATGTGACAATCTGCAAAGATGATGGGTATAAGTATTAGGCTTAGTTATCGCCTTAACTAAAGACCAACAGAATCCATTCATGTTCTCAGGGGCTCTCAGCGATTATTACGTTGATGCTATATATGAGAATACTTACAACCGAATTTAGTTAGTTTCCCTGTATTTCTCCAATTGAAATCAGGTAGTGAGAAGGTCGCTGGAATTGTTTAAAAAGCATTCCAGCGATTTTTTATTGATTGATTTAATGTTTTTATTTAAATGGATATCACAGACAGTTTAAAAACCAATAATTGCATTATCAATGCTATTCATAAATAAATCTATATATTTGATTTGTAGAGATAAAAAAGCGGGATTATATGAGTGTTTATTCCACAATCAAATTAGCATATAGGCAAGAGTTGCTTATAGCTATCAATTGAGTTACAATTAATAATTAAATGAATTATTTTTAGCAAAAATAAAATAATAAGCTATTCTTTTTCTGGAAAATGTTAGCTATATTCTAAATATAGCCAAGCGGAACTTGGTTATACAAAACAATTCTAAACCCAGCGAAAAAATTCTAGGAAAGGCTCATGATTATTTCTGACTTAAATATTTTAGAAGCTGTTGACGGTTCTGCTGTTGTTGGTGGTGGCGGTTTCTACATCAACAACAAGAAGTTGGAGAAAATCGACAGTAAAGTAAATGTTGATATTCATAAGAGACTTGACGTACAAGTTGATATTCACGGTAACTTTGCTGATGCTCAAGCAGTAGCTCAAGCATATGGTCACAACACCGATGCTGAAACTATCACTTTTGCAGAAGTACATGAAGGTGTTTCTTCTGATGCTGCTTCCCGTTCAACCGCAGCAGCTCTCAGAGGACCTAAGAAGAAGTACTAAGTCCAAATTATCAAAGATATAGATTATTTCTTTGACAGAATTTGACCGCAGAAGCAGGAGCAATTAACGAATTACCAATAAATATGGAAGTTAGTTTGCACCTCTTCTGCTTCTGTGGTCTTTACTCATTGATTTACTCAGAGTAGATAATCAGATTATGCCTCGTTATCAAGTTATAGTCAAACGTATAGTCTCACCGGATGGACAGATTATTGGTGAGGCTAAAAGTGTGGTTTCAGCATCGCCCGATAGTGAAAGTGAAGTTGTTCAAACCACTGCGGTAAAAGTTTCTGCTGGTAGCAGTTCTAGTAGTTCTGCAACATCGGCTCAAGTTAGATTAGTGCGGTGAACAAAATCAAGTAGAAACAGAGATAATTTTTCAGATAAATGCTAATTATCCCATGCTTATGATGCGTGGGATTTTCCATATAAAGTCTTTTAACAAGTAGTACCCCACAGAGTGGGGTACTACCAAAAATTGCCAATAAAAAAATCAAAAATAGACAGTTACAGCACTTTTCAAGTAAATAAAGTACACACGTTAATATCATAAATCTTGTGGGGTGGGCATCGCGCCCTTTTGTACCTAACTCAGATGAAAAGCGCTGTAAAAAGTTTCTTTGGAGTTAAAAGCTTACCAATCTAGATATTTTTAGGAATTATGTCTGACTAAAATCGCTATGTTTTTTTGGTAGGACAACATAAACCCGTTCTTATCCCTAGCTGTGGCGAAAGCTTCTCCCATAGCCTTACTAATTCTTGTCCGACCAGTATCATCTACAATACTTTGAGCCTGGGTAAAAGTGTTGGACTCATCTCCAACTGCGGAAGCTGCTGTGGTTATTTCCGCATATCCCGGGGCGACATATGTTTGAATATCTGTAATAGCATCTAACCCACCAATAATGCTGTCTTCTGTTGTTTCACAATAATCTAAGTCATTAATAACCATGTTTTTACCTTTTTCAATAGGTATTGATTTAATTACAATAATACTATAAAAAATTAATAAAGACTAGTAATCTGAGTTGATTTATTTTTATTAATTTAAATGTGTAAGCATAGAAAATATAGAAGTAATTATTAATATATGTATATTTTCATTTAGATAAAAACATATCAATATATAGTCATCCTATTTGAGTTGAGAAATTATCAGTGAGGAAAGGGAACAGGGAACAGGGAACAGGGAACAGAAATTGTTCATGAATCATTTAGGATTGCTATATAATATTCGCCCCTAGCATCAAGAATCATAACGCAGATATAACTACAATCTTAGGCGGTACTGAGTGAAAGTATAAATTATTTTCGCCCCCCAAGGCAGACTTTGGCTGCTAGTCAAGCGCAAAGGTGCAAAGAAAAAAGAAGGTCATTTTGGCATTTTATATTATGATTCCGCAAAGCCCCATTTTACCTTCGCGTTTCTACCTGGAGGGAAAGCCTAAGGGCGAATACGGTTAAAAAAAATTCCACATCTGATTATTTTTTTTAATTAGAGTTTTTAATTAGAGCTATTACTTCAAATAAATGAGTAGGTTTAATCCGGGAATAGTGCGGGAAAGAGTCCATAAAACCAGGGTAAGATATAGTAAACCCAAACTCCACTGATACCAAGCCAGGGTGGCGATAATACCTGGTAAATGTTCATCCCGGAGGCGAATATCGTTAAAACCTAACCTAACTAAGTTATTCAAACTAAAGTCATAGTAATTAAGCCAGTTCCACCGACGATTCCATAATAAATGCATATATCTTTCGCGGAATGTCTGATTTCTGGGTATGACAGGTAATCGCCCAATTAATAATCGTAACTGGCGAAAAGTACCATCTTCTGTAAAATAGGAAACATCCATTAAATCGTGATAACGACCTTGTTGGTAAAGGCGGACAATTAAAGCCACTGGTAGAGGGACAATAATAATTACCAGACAACCTAGAGTTAGCCAAGGGTATTCAGCATTGCGGAAAATAGCTAATAAACTCAACAGCGTTAACAGACTAAAACCAGCACATATAGAGATGGTTTCGTAATAGGTGGGAATAATGGGAACCGGATGTAAGCGACGACAGCGGTCTATGAGCCAGAATAACCAGCCAAAAAAAGCGATCGCCACACCGCCGACACCAAAGACTAACCAAAAACTGGTACCATAGCCACTCAGGAGCAGTAATAGACTCAAAGCCGACCATCTGACTGCTTGTAGGAACCACGCACCGGGGGAAAGGGGTTGAGCAATCACCAAGCGATCGCTAAGGTGATAGGTATCTAAATCGATATCTGCTAAACTTAACAGATCACCACGATTACGGAATGGTTGAATTATACGACGACGGGCGATCGCCTCTGCCTGAGTTGCACTAAAACCCAAATCAAGCAAACTTTGGCGACTAGCAGTATTAATATTCCTATCAACCAACCGATGGGTTAACTCCCGCAAACGTAGTTTTTGTTTTGTATACTCCAACTGATTAGCGTCAGCGATTTGCTGCTGCTGACGGAAATTCTGGCCCAAATTGCGCAAAACATTCTGATTACCCAGGGAACTAGGAACCCGGAACCTTTGGCCAATTTCCCCAGGATTCCCTAAAATTTTACCTTGATTAGAATTAAAAGTCAGACCAGGGACATTTAAAAAAGCCTCCTGAGCAAACCGCGCATCACTAAAATCCGCCTGATTCAAAATACTAGCACCACGTAAATTCACAGCATGATTAAAAATAGCTGCGCGAAAAATTACAGCTTGCTCAAAAATAGTTTCCGTAAAAAAAACATACTGATGAAAATCAGCCTGACCAAAGTGTACAGTACCAGCAAAACGCACACCGGAAAAATCAACATTTCCCAACCATTGAGAGCGACTAAACTTAGCTGACTGCTTAAAACTAGCCTCATTGAACTTAGTAGACTCCGAGAAAGTGCTATTTTGGAAATCAGCCCGATCCTGGAATTGCGCCCTTTGAAAATTCACCTGCTCAAAAAACGCACTACCTTTAAAATTAATTCCTTGGCGAAAACTAGCACCACTGAACCCCACAGAGCGGCTAAATCTAGTTTCTTCCCAGTTACTAGACTGGATAAAAATAGCATTGTGAGCATTCACCGGCTGAAAAAAGAAAGTATGAGAGAATTGCACCTCCCCATTAAAACGGGTTCCCACCAGATTTAAAGAACCACGAAAAATATTGATTTCACTAGCAGTTCCGCCACCTCCCAAAAGTGCGCGACAGTCAGGAGAACTAGGTAAAGCTATTCCCAAAGACTGCAAACAAACAGAGCGTAAACTTTGCAATTGTTCCTGTTCACCACGGGTCAAAATAGGAGCATAAACAGGCGCAGCATAAAGAGGAGTTCTCAAACCCAAATCCCTACCCAAAAAACTCCCCTGAATTAGAGAACCACTCAAATCCAAACCCAAAGGCTTAGTCCCCGACCTTTGTAACTCCTTGCGCAGCAACTGGTAAAAATCATCCCGAAACCTGCCATTTTCCGGTCGCAAATCAATCACCATCTGCCGTAAATCCACAGTCAGACTCCCCTCACGGATGACCGGTGTTCGTAATCGTTCTTGTAACAACTCCAGACTTAAAGGAGTAAGTTCCAGTTGACTAGGAGACGCACCAACCGGGGGAGAGAAAAAAAGCCAGCCAACGCAGACATAAATCAAAAACCAACGCAGACATAAACTTAATTTTATCTTTGTGCCCCTTTGCGCTTCCCTTTGCGCCCCTTTGCGTTTAAAAAAAAACTGAATCACTAATTACCCATAAAAAGAACAATCTTACCCATCTATAGCACCAGACTAGGTGCAGTTGACAAGCCGCCAAAAGCCAGAGGCGATCGCCAGTATAATTCTTCGTGAAACAACACAATCCCGGTGTTGCGAATACACCGGGATTGGTAATGTATATTTTATAGAGTTCTATGGATTGTCTTGATTGCCAGTCTGTTTTTTCATGGAGGCGATCGCGTCTACATTGAGGTTTAAAATAGAAGATATCAAGCTGGTATCGGTCAATTCTCCTAAGACGCTGGAGACCTTAACATCTTGGCTAACCTTGACTTGCTCGGATGCAGTATCAACTGTTGCTTCGATTAATTCTTCTACTCCAGAGAATAGGGAGCCAAACAGAGAAGAGGATATGTTCATGAGTTACTCGTTACGATTAAATTATCCGCCCGGATAATGGGCGTGTTAAATCTTAGACTATTAAGCATAAGCCTACCACAAGATGCCTGTTCGGGGGGGGTGAAGATATCCACACCAATTAATTCTTAAACCCTTTGATATTCTGGGTGAATCATCATAGTTGCATCACTAAAGTTATTAAACATCCTCTAAGAGGATGTTTAGTAAGTCATGATTAGTGTATCAACTATTGTTTGACCCCTCCCATACCCTCCCCTTGTCAGGGTATGGGACTGGATTTTATTGTTTTTTGTGTGTTCCCCAATCCTTCCCAATCCTTCGGTGTGTTCCCTGATCCGGTGTTCCCTAATATAAAAATTACCTCTTGAAAACTTATCAAACATCCTCTAAGGATATTGACTACAGTTTTCCTCATCAAGTAATGACAAAAGCTCAGTAATGCTGCACAAGGTGATGATAGTATATATACTTATGCGGTGAAGTACAAAAACATAGGTTTGTATATTGGTGCGAAAAAAATGTAATATTATCTTAAGACTGGGGTTAATATATTGACATAAAGCGATCGCTCTAGAAAGTATCCCAAAATGGGTAAAATAGATAAGGATGATGACGATCAATTGATGAATTAGTTATCCTAGAAAAACAGACTCAGATTCAATTTCTGAATTAAATTGAGCAATTGTGCTGCTAAGGCAGAGCAAACCAAACCAAGTAAACCAAGACCAAACCACATCTTAACTACAAAAGAGCTTCCATAATCATAATGCCTGTGATTGAGAAAAAACGAACTCGCGATCTACCCCAAATCAATGAACGCATCCGGTTCCCCAAGATTCGAGTCATTGACACTGATGGCGCCCAATTAGGAATTATGCCTCCACAAGAAGCACTAAAACTGGCTGAAGAAAAAGAGCTAGATTTAGTATTGATCAGTGATAAGGCTGACCCACCGGTTTGTCGAATCATGGATTATGGGAAGTACAAGTTTGAGCAGGAGAAGAAGGCACGGGAAGCCCGGAAAAAACAGCACACAGCAGATGTTAAAGAAGTAAAGATGCGCTATAAAATTGAAGAACACGACTATAACGTACGTGTGAAGCAAGCAGAGCGCTTTCTCAAAGATGGAGATAAAGTAAAAGCGACTGTAATGTTCCGGGGTCGAGAAATTCAACACAGTGATTTAGCAGAAGATTTGCTTAAGCGCATGGCCAAAGATTTAGAGCCACTGGGTGAACTACAGCAAGCACCGAAAAAAGAAGGTAGAAATATGATGATGCTGATTTCGCCCAAAAAATAATTCGCCGATTTTTCCAGATATCCAGTATAATAGATGACCCCTAGTTGGGTAAGTCGCTGTAAAGTTGATAGTCCTGGGCGCTGAGTGATTAAAATCATACTCAGATGCTCGGGACTTTGGCAATTTATCCAGTCTAAATACCCCAGAGAAATTACCTGTTGCAGCGATCGCGTAAAATTGCTTCAGCGCAGCTTTTTCCGCCATAACTACGTAGGCGGCTAATATGAGTATTAATTGCGACTTAAAACACAAAAATTGGTAAACATAAATTTAATATGAGACAATCATTTAAAGCAATGCGACGGGGTAACAATTCCGTAAACCGGTGACATAGGACACTTTCAGGTAGCCACCAACAGAAGAATAATTGAAACTTGGACTAATTCCGTAACATTCACTGGTATTTTGACCTTGCTCGCTCAATATAGTCATCCTATTTGACTTGAGAAATTATCAGTGAGGAAAGGGAACACACCGAACAGGGAACAGGGAACAGAAATTGTTCATGAATCGTTTAGGATTGCTATATAAAATACTACTAATTCCCACTTATGCTCATAGAAACAGCAATTGGTGAAGAAATCATCACAACCAACCTCAAACAGTTTCTGTTAGTGCTTTCCGTATCTTTGGGAGTAGCCACCTTACCACAGGTAGTTGGTTGGTTTCGTCATATACCATATACTTTACTCCTGGTGATTGTCGGCTTAGGGTTAGCCTTTGTGGATGTCCGTCTAGTCACCCTTTCCCCTGAGTTAATTTTATTCATTTTTCTACCGCCCCTATTATTTGAAGCCGCGTGGAATTTGCGCTGGCCGGAGTTAAAGCGGAATTTGGTGACAATTTGCCTATATGCAGTTTTAGGGGTGGTAATCTCCATTGCAGGTGTAGCAGTGGGACTAAATCAACTGGGGGGGATATCCCTAACCACAGCCTTACTGATTGGCGCTAGTTTATCCGCCACTGACCCGGTTTCTGTAACCGCTTTATTCCGGGAGTTGGGGGTGGGTAAAAGTCTCACCACGATGATGGAAGGGGAAAGCTTATTTAATGATGGCATGGCGGTAGTAGCCTTTGGTTTTTTGCTGGCCCTGTCCTTGGGAAATGCTCAATTGGGTATCCAGCCGATTTTATTACAGCTGGGGGTAGTAATTGGGACTGGCGTAGCAGTGGGGGGATTAATTGGCTTTGCTATTTCTTATCTTACCCAACGCTTTGATTTACCGATGGTGGAACAGTCTTTAACTCTGGTTTCTGCTTACGGTACTTACCTGATTGTAGAGGAGTTGGGCGGTTCCGGTGTGATTGGAGTTGTGACCACAGGGTTAATTTTAGGTAACTTTGGCTCTCGTATAGGTATGAACCCCCGGACTAGGGTTATTGTTTCAGAATTTTGGGCTTTTTTAGCATTTTTTGTGAATTCTATAGTTTTCTTGTTGATTGGCGACCAAATTCGCTTTAGTATTTTGGGGGAAAACCTGCAAATCATTGCCATTACAATCGCAACTATGATTTTAATGCGGGCTATTAGTATTTATCTTCTGAGTAGTTTGAGTGCTGTAATTACTCAATATCAAATCCCCTTACCTGAACAAACGGTTTTATGGTGGGGTGGGGTACGTGGTTCTGTTGCTATTGCTTTAGCTTTAAGTGTACCCATAGGACTACCGGAGCGAGAAAAAATTATTGCGACGGTGTTTGGAGTGGTTTTATTTACTCTACTGGTTCAAGGGTTGACCATTAAACCTTTGCTGCAAAAGTTAAATCTGTTGGGTGATGCGCCTCTACGTGAGCAATATTCAGAACTCGCTACTCGTTATGTAGCTTTAGAAAGGGTTTTACAACGCCTGGAAAAAGACCATCGTCCGGGTATTAACCCTGAGTTTTACCGTTACCAGGAGACGCTAATTCAAGGTGAGATCAAAAATCTACAAGGTAAAATTGACCAGTTACAGCTTGAGTATCCTCATCTTAGTACTTTTATTACTGAACAGTTCCGGGATGAACTCTTGGCTATTGAGGCTGATACTTATGCGGAGTTTGTCCGCGCTGGTCGGTTAAATACGGAATTAGCCCCGATGCTGACAGATGTCTGGGAAAATGGTAAGGGCTGAACAAAGATCATATATTTATCCACTGGTTTTTTGCCACTTATCTAAAATATCCTTAAATACCAGTTCTTCTATCCAGGTTTTCGCAACTACCGCCAAGGGTAGCGCCATGAGTAACCCTAAAGCACCGAAGAAGCTGGCGAAAAAGATTTGTGCTGTCAGGGTAAAAGCTGGTAAGAGCGCTACCTGTTTGGCCATGACTGTGGGTGTTAACCAATAGCTTTCTATGTTCTGAATAACTACGTATAGAATTAAAACCGCGATCGCCTTCCATGGTGTATCAAGAAAGGCGATAGTCATGGGTAAAATTACGCTTAAAGTCGGTCCAATATTGGGAATAAAATTGAGTAACCCAGCAAGTACCGCATGAGCCAGTGCTAAGGGTACTTGTAAAATTAGCAGTCCTAACCCGCTTAAAAAGGCAATAAATACCATTTCAATTAAAGCGCCAATTGTCCAGTTTCCCAAGCCTTCACCGCATAAGGTCAAAATTTGTTGGACGCGATGGCGGTAAAATGACGGAAAACAGCGTACAAATATGTTACGATAGGGTTGAGGATTAGCTAACAGCATCAAAGTTAGAACTATGACTAGTAGAAATTGTAAGACGGCAGTCACTCCAGTAGAGAAAAACGCGATCGCTTGTCTGATGAGATTTTCAGTTAATGGCTGTAGTTGTTGAATTAAATTATTAATATCTGGTAAATTCCTCACATAGGGGCTAATAATTGTACCGTCTAACCAAGTCATCATCTGTTGAATGCGAGCTATTCCACTAGGAAATAACTGTACTAATTCCTGAAACTGGGAGATAAAAGGTGGCACAATGACCAGGAAAAAACCAACTAATAAAGCGAAGACAATCACTATACTCAGCCATACAGCCCAAATGCGCTGCATCCCCGACCTTTGAAAGCGCCGTACTAGTTGGCTAATGGCTGTTGCTAGGACAATGGCTGTAAATAAAAGTAACAATAACTGGCGAATTTCCCAGAGTATATAAAGTGAGATCACCAGTACCAAAAATCCCAGTAATTGGCCTATTTTCATATTTTCCATAATCCGTGATCTCTACCGCATAAATTGCCGCTACTGACAAATCAAATCGGACTGCTGATGAAAAATCAATTATTTCAGGTTTTCTGGGTTATGGGAACAGCAATGACGCTGCTTTTAACTGGGTGTAAACAGGTAATTGAGTATTTACCACCGTTACCTGAGGTGGAGATGCCATCAGCTAATTTACCACAGTTACCACAAGTAGCCCAGTCTGATACAAATGACCAAATAGAGATTTTAGTTACACAACTCATTAATCAGAGGCGTGAAGATCAACAACTCCCGCCTTTAGAGCATAATGAAAAACTAGCACAGGTGGCTCGTAATTACAGCCAACAAATGGCAGAAAATAACTTTTTCAGTCATACCGGTATTGATGGTAGCACCCTAGAAGATAGAGTTAAAGCTGGTGGTATCATTTACTCGGTGGTGGGTGAAAATATTTTCCAAACTACGAATATTCCCGAACCTGCAGAAGTAGCTGTTGATGGTTGGATGCAAAGTCCCGGACATCGTGAGAATATTCTCCGTCCGGTTTTTACAGAAACTGGGGTAGGAGTTTGGCGAGTTAACAACACCTACTATATAACTCAGCTATTCTTGCGCCCTTGAATAGGAATTAAGAACTAGGAGAAATGTCAGCACCTTTCTTAGGGTTCATATTTTGATCAAAATATAGACTAATAGATAGATTTTTTGGCGTTGAAATTTTCCCATAATTCACACTTTTAGTAGTTAAATAATCTGGGCTAATTCTGAAGAATTAGCCTTTATTAGGGTACATCTATCTGGGTAATTTTGTCTATTAAAAAGGTCTTGAATGATTGGATGATTGACAATATGCAACATTTGTTGTAGATAGTCTAGGCTAATTTTGTAGTTCAAGAGTTTTTGTCTTTTTGCTTTTGATGAGTCAATGAATTCCATAGATAAAATAAAAGTTCCTAGGTAATAATTTTCCTGAAATTAATTTATTTGTCTGAAGACTTGAGTAATAAAACTGGAGTTAAGGCTATGGCATTTTTTGGCTATCACGCCTCTCATGAGCAGTTTAAACCGAGCGCTCTTTTAGAATATGTAAAAGCCGCTCATCAAGCTGGATTCAGTGGTGTATCTTGTTCAGATCACTTTCATCCGTGGAGCGATCGCCAAGGAGAAAGCGGTTATGCTTGGTCCTGGTTAGGTGCAGCAATGCAGGTTACACCCTTAAATTTTGGTGTAGTTTGCGCCCCTGGACAACGCTATCACCCAGCGATTATTGCTCAAGCTGCGGCGACCCTGAGTGAAATGTTTCCCCAACGTTTCTGGTTAGGATTAGGGAGCGGACAAGCATTAAACGAACAGATTACAGGGGACTTTTGGCCGGCGAAAACCGTCCGTAATATGCGCCTGAAAGAGTGCGCGCAGGTGATCCGCGCCCTATGGAGTGGGGAAACCATCACCCACTACGGTTTAGTAAATGTAGAACAGGCAAAACTTTATACTAGACCAGCAACACCACCATTGATTATTGGTGCGGCCATCACCCCAGCAACTGCGGAATGGTTAGGAAGTTGGGTAGATGGACTGATCACTATTTCTCACCCTGAGCAAATGTTACAGCAAGTGGTAGAAGCATTCCGCCGGGGTGGTGGGGAAGGTAAGCCCATGTATCTCAAAGTACAACTTTCTTACGCACAGGAGGAAAGCACAGCTTTAGAGGGAGCTTTTGAGCAATGGCGGACTAATATTTTCTCCAGTCCTGTATTAGCAGACTTGCGTCATCCCCAGCAATTTGAGGACATGGCGGAGTTTGTCAAACCAGAAGATATGTATAAACACATCCGCATATCAGCAGACCCACAACAACACATTGAATGGTTGCGCAAAGATATTGAACTGGGTTTTAGTGAAATTTATCTCCACAACGTTAACCGTCAACAGCGGAATTTCATCGAAGTATTTGGTAAACAGGTCATCCCAGCCCTTCAAGCTACTAATTAAGGAGTAAATAAATTATGCGAGTAACTGTTGGGCCACCAATTCTGATGATTAATCATGGTAGTACCTTCATGTCCACTGACCTGGGTGGAGAAATCAACCCCCATAGTCATCTGGGAATTTTTGCAGACGACACGAGGTTTTTAAGTAACTATAGCTGTTACATTGATGGTCATCCCTGGATTCGCCTAACTTCGGCCACCACAACATATTATGCAGCGCGGGTTTATCTGATTAATCCTGAATTTACTTGCAGACGGGGAAAAGTTACCCAGGGTGATTTATCCTTAATTATTAGCCGCACGGTAGAAGAAGGAATTCATGAGGATCTGGATATTACTAATAATGCATGCCAAGCTGTGACATTTAATCTAGAAATTGCCTTAGCTTCAGACTTTGCCGATATTTTCGAGGTAGAATCACAGGAATATGTGCGTCGGGGACATATTGAAACTAAATGGTGTGAAAAAGAACATCAACTAGAAACCAGATATACAAATGGCTCATTTTCCCGTTGTTTGATATACAAACCTTGTAACTTTACCTCCCGACCTTACTATGCAAACGGTCGCATTACCTTTGAGATATCACTAGAACCGAGTCAGACTTGGCACACTTGCTGTAAATATAATCTGATTGATCATGAGCGTGTGCGTGAAGCGGTTGATTTCTGTTATCAAGAGATGGTAGAATCCAAGAGCATAAATACAGAAATTGAAAGGCTGCACTGTCAATGGCGGGACTCAGTAACTACTATTGTCTGCGGGAATGAGGATGTAGTGCGATTGTATCGCCAGTCAATTGAAGATTTAGGTTCACTACGATTATATGATTACGATTTTGGCCCTGATATTTGGCTACCAGCAGCAGGTGTACCTAAGTTTGTGGCGCTGTTTGGCCGTGACAGCTTGATTATCAGTTTGCAAAATATGATTGTTCATCCGGGTTTTGCTCGGGGTGCGCTGCAAAAATTAGGGGAGTTACAAGCTACTGAGTTAGATGAATGGCGGGATGCTCAACCAGGTAAAATTCTCCATGAAGTCCGCCAAGGTGAATTAGCATATTTTGCTAAAGTCCCCCATACACCCTATTACGGTACTGCTGATGCTACATCTTTATTTCTGATTACTTTACATGAAACCTGGAAGTGGTTGGGAGATAATTCATTATTGCAGAATAACCGGGATATAGTGCTGCGTTGTCTGGAGTGGATTGATAATTATGGGGACTTAGATGGTGATGGGTTTCAAGAGTACCAAATGCAATCACCAGGGGGAATTGAAAATCAAGGTTGGAAAGATTCTGCTCAAGCGGTGGTTTATCCCGATGGAAGCCAGGTAAAGGCACCAAAAGCATTATGTGAGTTACAAGGTTATGTGTTTGATGCTTGGATGCGGATGGCGGAGGTGTTTGATGTCCTGGGTGAAGGAAGTTTTGCTCACGAATTACGCACTAAAGCTAGTCAATTACAGGTACGCTTTGAGGAGCATTTCTGGAGTGAAGATTTAGACTGTTATGTTTTTGCTCTAGACCCAGATAAGCAACCTGTGCGATCGCTCACTTCCAATGCTGGTCACTGTTTATGGAGTGGTATCGCCAGTCCTGAACGTGCGGCCCGTGTGGTGAAGCGGTTGATGCAACCAGATATGTGGAGTGGTTGGGGTATTCGCACTTTAAGTACGAAAAATGCAGCTTATAATCCTTATTCCTATCATTTAGGTTCAATTTGGCCTCATGATAATGGCATCATCGCTATGGGGTTTAAGCGCTATGGTTTTACTCAGGAGGTCGCCCAAATTGCTCACGGTATCTTTGATGCGTCCAAGTATTTTGCTAGCTATCGCCTCCCAGAACTATTTGCTGGTACTCAGCGTCAACCAGGAGCTTTTCCAGTTCCTTACATTGAGGCTAATGTACCTCAAGGCTGGGCTGCTGCATCGGTTTTTCATCTCATCCAAGCTATACTGGGTTTACAAGCTGATGCTCCCCATCAGTTGCTTTATGTTGACCCACATTTACCACCATGGTTACCAGAAATTGAACTTCAGCAAGTGGAAATTGGTAACTCCCGTGTAGATTTGCAGTTTTGGCGACACGGTGAGGTTACCCATTGGGATGCGGTGGTTAAATCTGGTGAGGTGGAGGTCAAACAGCAAAGTTATTTCAGGCGCAATTTTTAAGTTGACCTGAAAAAACAGGAATACTGACGGTAAATGTTGTCCCCTTGCCTACTTGACTATCTAGGGAAATTGTGCCTTTGTGCAAGTCTACACATTTCTTAACTATGGACAAGCCCAAACCTGTACCAGCAATTTTACCGACGTTAGACCCGCGATGAAAAGATGTAAATAACTTAGCTTGATCTGCATCAGGGATACCAATCCCTCTATCACTGATTTTAAATATCAGTTGCTGATTTTCTTGGGTTAAACTCAATTTAACTAAATTGTGCTCAGGACAGTATTTAATCGCATTGGTCAGCAGATTGCTGAGAATGTGTCGTAACAGTTTCTCGTCAAACTCAACCATCAAAGAACCGTCTGACATTTGCTGGTCTACACTACAACAGAAATCTATTTTATGTTTGCTGGTGGTGGTTTGTATTTCTTCTGTGAGACGACGACAAAAAGCGATGATATCCCCTGGTTCTGGTTGAAATTCCATCTTTTGAGCTTCAGCGCGGTTAATCAGCATTAAGTCATCGAGCAGTTGAGTCACCCGCTGAACGGTTTGTTGGATGGTCTGAAGGTGTGCTTGTGTTTTTTCTGTATTCAGGCGATCGCCAAAATCTTGCAAAATCCCTGTAGATGAGGATATAATGGCTAGAGGTGTACGAATTTCATGGGCTGCCATGGTGATCAAATGCGATCGCATTTCGCTAATGGCTTTTTCCTTTGCTAAAGTTTGAATAATATTCTTTTGGGCTTGCTTGAGTGGGGTGATATCCCTGATTACAGATGCTACAGCAGTTGGTTGTCTGGTTTTTTCATCTGGGATTAAGAAAAAATAAGCATCGGTATAAATCACTGCTCCTGTTTGTAAGTGGCGCAGCCTGATTTCTCCTTCCCACTCACCTATTTTGAGGACAGTGGGCAAAATCTTGGATTCAAATAAATAGCGGTCATCTGGATGAATATAATCCCAGAAATTTTCTTTTGTTAAAGAATTTTGACCATGAAAACCGATGATGTTCTTACCTGCATGATTGAGAAATACTAGTTGGTAATCCAGATTAATTATACCAATAAATTCAGAACTGTTTTTAACTATCATAGCCAGTTGTCCCTGTTCTGATTCAAGGTGGCGCTGATTTTTCTGGGAATTTAGATGTTCCCATAAAGCTAGTGTTAAAAGGAATACTAAAGCTAAGAAGACAAAGTAAAACAACTCTTGAATCAATTGATATCCAGGTAAAAGGTCAAAGGCTTTTCTACCACTGAAACCTAATAACACATAGAGCCGTTGTAAAATACCTAACTGAGGATAAATAAATCTTTCCGGGGTTTTTCCTACATCTGAAATGGTTAACTTTAGGCTAGTTTTTGGGGTAATATCTGTAAGATTACTGTGTATGCCTTCTGTTATTTTATTGCGTAATAGTACTGAATTTGTAGAGTTAAGAGATGGCGATAGGGCTAGGGCTGGCTTGTCAGTTCGCACCCATGTTATTAGTAAAACCAAAACCCATAATAGAGGGTGAAAATACCTTGAGTATCTTAACATATTATACATTTGCACCTATGAAAATAAAATCTTGTTTTGATCTTCAACAAGCAATACTATTCATTTTCTAGTAGCCCTGAATTAATTCTGTTGTCGGGAGAGCAACTATTGCATAAGTTGCTGGTTTTGCTTTACTCCAGTTTGACTTAACCGTACAGCAACAAGTAGTTTTACTGTTGAAAATAGCTTGGTTATCTAGTCCACACCACTGAGACTCAAACCCTTGTCCTGAGCAATGATAAATATTCTAGCATTTTGTGACCGAATAAATTCGGTTGTTAACTGATATCCCCCCGGAGAAACACGGGGGCTTTACGGCTCAGGTCTCCTCAGGTGTAACACTGAACATAATAATCAGGAATTACTGGGATTGCCAAACCAGACTATTTTAGTAATTATTTTCATATTGTTGTCGGAAAAATGAAATTTATTACAGAAGCTAATGTTAGTATAATTTTTGAACTCTGTCGGGAGTTATTAATCAAAGCAATACAATCTTGGAAGATGATTAAGAAGTATGTCAACAAAATTTTTTGGTGTTTCGGATATTCACAAAGCGATAGTACCTTGTCCCTTGATCCTGAGTGCTGAAACATCGGTAATTGCAGCCGTCAAGTTAATGTTTCAGGTTTGTGACACCTATAATCTCACCTCATCATTGGTGAATCATAGAGAAAACCCCACTTGTGTGCTGGTAGTGGAAAATAAAAAATTAGTTGGGATATTCACGCACAAGGATCTGATTAGATGTATAGCCATGGGGGTGAATCTGGAGCAAGCAACCCTAACTGAGGTGATGAATCAGCATCCGGTGACTCTAGAAAAATCACAATTTACAAATATTTTTATAGCTCTGAATTTGTTACATCAATACAAAACTGACAATCTAGCTATTGTTGATGAACAGAATGAGGTTGTGGGTTTAGTAACAGTGAGTTCCTGTGAATCTGTCTATGAAAATTCCCAATCTTTTATAGAGTCCATAGATTTAGAAGAATTACCCTTAGTGGTTCCAGCTATCAAGAAAACCTTAGAGCGAGAAAGAGAACTGAGTGAATTGAAGTCGCGTTTTATAGCTATGAGTTCCCATGAGTTTCGCACCCCTTTATCTGTAATTGCTTCTTCTGCCGGTATTTTAAAAGATTTTGGTGATCAACTCGACGAGGAGAGAAAGAAAAAACATTTAGATTTTATTCTAAATTATGTGAAATATACAACAGAAATATTAGATAATATTTTATTAATTAATCAAGGGGAAAATAGCCAGTTAGAATTTAAACCTGCTCCTTTAGATTTAATTAGTTTTTGTCAGGAATTAGGGGAAGAGATGCAATTAAGTGCGCCACATCATAATATTGTCTTTGCTACTACTGCTGAATCTGGCGTAATTGGGAATTTAGATAAAAAACTACTCAGGCGAATTTTAATCAATTTGCTGGCTAATGCCATCAAATATTCACCTGATAGAACTACGGTAGAGTTTAACCTCAAGATTAGCAAGTCAAATGTAAGTTTTACTGTTCAAGACCAAGGTATTGGTATTCCTGAAGCAGACCAAGTTAAATTGTTTGAATGTTTTCACCGCGCCACCAATGTAGGTAATCTTCACGGGATGGGTTTAGGGTTATCCATTGTGAGCAAATGTATTCAACTACACACAGGTTCAATTGCTGTGAAGAGTGAGGTGGGGATGGGGACTACTTTTATTGTCACGATTCCCTTGAGGTAAGACCGAGGGTAATTATGGCTGTGCACCAAACTATCCCGGGTGGGATAGTTGAGTATGTTGGTTTTGATGAACGCAGAGGGTCGCGGAGGCTGACTATTACATATCCGATTTATACCAAGCTTGTCGCCACTGTTTCATTTGATTGATTTCTGTTGCTTGGGCTTTGATAATTTCTTGGGACAATTCCCGCATTTCTGGGCGCTGAGACTTCTGTAAAGCATCTTGGGCCATGACTACAGCACCTTCGTGGTGGGGAATCATCCCATTGATAAAACGCAAATCAAATTTATCATCAGCAACACCCAAGTCCATGGTCATCATCATGGCTTGCTTTTGTGCTGCTGTCATCTGCATCATGTGACCCATTTGAGCATGATAAGCCATGGGTTGATCACCGGCCTGAGGATACCAAGCTGTGCGCCACTGCTGCATTTGAGAAATTTCTTGCTTTTGGGCGGTAATGATTTCCTCTGCTAGCTGTTTGATTTCAGGACGTTGTGATTTTTCCTGTGCTTCCTGAGCCATATCTATAGCTCCTTGATGGTGTAAAATCATGCCATCAATGAAGCGTAAATCATAATTAGCATCCCCTGGACCTAAATCCATAGCATGATCTATCTGACTGTGGTGATTACTGGTTTCACTTGCGGTGGTATTGGGGTTGGGGTTTTCGGATGTGGTTGTGGAACAAGCTGTCAAAACTCCCGCAGTAAAGGATGTAAACACTACAAAGCTCCAAGCTAAAAATTTATTTCTCAAAGATAAGATTTGCATGGTTGATTCTTCACAAGGCATGATCTCGATTATATTTTGATATGTCTAATTAACCAGGCTCTGGGTCCTGAGTAAAATAGGAGGTGATTGGGTATTCATTCCCCAGTCCTCAAGCATATAAATGAAAGGACTTCTCCAGCGAGCAGTTTTTTGCTTAGTTTTATTCGTTACTGGATGTATCCCTACTAGAGATGTCAGGAATGCTCAAGCACCAATCGCGGGGAATACATTAGTACAATCAACGGTTAATAGTGATGTAAATTACATCTCTCGGGTTGTCCAAGAGGTAGGTCCTGCAGTGGTGCGCATTGACTCTACCCGCACTGTGGAAATATCCCCAGACCCCATCTTAGAAAGGTTTTTCCGGGGGGAATTACCCACTAGGGAAGAAGTACAACAGGGTCTCGGCTCAGGATTTATTACTACTGCGGATGGGCTAATTTTTACTAATGCCCATGTGGTAGCAAATGCCGATAATGTCACAGTTATATTGAAGGATGGCCGCCGTTTTCAAGGGGAGGTGGTGGGGGCTGATTCAGTAACTGATGTTGCTGTGGTCAAAATTGCAGCCACGAATTTACCGACGGTGAAGCTGGGTAATTCAGATAATTTAATACCAGGAGAATGGGCGATCGCCATTGGTAATCCTTTAGGGTTAGATAATACAGTCACTCAAGGAATTATCAGCGCTACACAGCGTTCTGTAGCAGCTCTGGGTGTACCTGCAGAACGAGTGGACTTTATTCAAACTGACGCGGCCATTAATCCGGGTAACTCTGGCGGTCCGCTGCTGAATGCTCAAGGAGAAGTAATTGGGATGAACACCGCTATCATCCAGGGAGCCCAAGGGTTAGGTTTCGCCATTCCCATCAACACTGCTCAACGCATTGCAGAACAATTAATCGCCACGGGAAAAGTATCTCACCCCTACATCGGTATTCAAATGGCCCAGTTAAACCCTGAGTTACGTGAGAAAATCAATCAAAGTGATGCGGGGATGAGAATTACTCAGGATAGCGGTGTAATTATTCTGGGAGTCGTTGGTAACTCCCCTGCTTTTCGCGCTGGTTTGCGTCCCGGTGACATTATTGAAAGTATCAATAATATAGGTATTCAAGATATCAAGCAAGTACAGCAACAAGTAGAAACCACCAACATCGGTAATACCATGGTGATCACCATCAACCGCGATGGGAGTAGACAGAACATCACAGTCAAACCAGAAGCTTTACCCACACAATAGCAACAGTCAAAAGATAGATTTTACCTCTCTATCATTTGTCAGAAGCAAAATAAATTACTTTTGTCTATAGTTGCGGTGGTGAAAATGGGACTTTCTTAATTAGAAATTATTATGGAAGGTTTTCGTCTTGGTTCTATTTTCGGATTTGAAATCCGAGTTGATTTGTCTTGGTTGATAATTTTCTTTCTCGTCCTGTGGACTTTAAGCGCTGGGATATTCCCCACCAACTATCCCGGATTTGATAGTAGTACCTATTTTGGTATGGGTATAGTAGCAACCCTGCTGTTTTTCGCGTCCCTGCTAGCACATGAGCTTTCTCACTCCTTCGTGGCCAGAGCCAAGGGAATTCCCGTAGAAGGTATCACCCTATTTATTTTTGGTGGAGTTTCCCGGACTCGTATGGATGCAGAAACGCCAGGGGATGAGTTCCAAATAGCTGGGGTCGGTCCGGTTGTCAGTCTGCTGCTAGCTGCTGTTTTTGGTTTGATTTGGTATGTGGGAACAAATACCGGTTTGAGTGTGGTTTTTACCGGTGTTTTTGCTTACCTGGCGGTAATTAATCTGGCTCTAGCTATCTTCAATATGTTACCGGGCTTTCCCTTAGATGGCGGTCGCGTTTTTCGTTCTCTTCTTTGGAAGTATACGGGTAATCTCAAAAAAGCCACAAAAATCGCCTCTAACGGGGGAAAATGGCTGAGTTATCTGTTAATTGTCTTCGGTGTTTTAGAGATGTTTGCTGGGGCGATTTTGGGGGGACTGTGGCTAATTCTCATCGGTTGGTTCTTGTACAACGCCGCCGAAACTAGCTATGAGGAACTTTTGCTGCGCACCAGTTTACAAGGGGTAAGGGCCCAGGAAATTATGACTCCTCACCCAGAAACTGTTAGTCCTGACATGAAACTTCAAGAGTTAGTAGATAGATATTTTCTCAGTCGTCGCTATCATTCTTTTCCAGTTACACAAGACGGACATCCTGTAGGTATTATTACTTTAAATCAGGTGAAGGATATCCCCAGGGAAGAATGGCAATATTGTACTGTCAAAGATACAATGATACCCACGGAAAACGGTGTTACTGCTTGTCCAGAAGAACAGATGTCTCAAGTATTGCAAAAAATGCAAGATTCAGGGGTTAGCCGTGTACTGGTGATTCACAATGATTTACTTAAAGGTATCATTACAGCCAATGATTTAGCTTACTGGTTACAGCGACAACGAGATTTAGGTGAGCTTACCTAATGATTGACTAAAAATTAAAATTAAGCATTTAATAAGCATAAAATTATTTAAAGAGGCTATTTGGTGAAAATTTGCCATTTTTGGGTGAATATTCGGAGCAATCTTTTGCTTCTTCAGTCATGACAATAGAAGGTTTTACAGCACATTTGAGATAATGGTTATTTGAATAAAACCGACAGTTTTTACACGGAACCTTATGTATACCATTGAGGGTAAAAACCATCTTATTGTCTAAAACAGTGCGGATTTTTTGTAATATCAGGAAAAACATCACCCAACTGAATAGCAAAGCTATGGGAGATAAACTTAAAGCTACATCTGGGATATTTATACCATCTGGTTGCATTTGCTCTTGTTTAACTTCACTTTGAGTTACTTGAGAAATATTTCTATTTTCTCCCATTTTCTGCGGGGTAATTACTTCAACAGACATATTTTTTATCCTCAGCTATCTACAATATGTTATTTTTGATACACTATGAATCTTGAATCTCAGCATAACCCTAGGTTTTCATCGGCGGTTAATGATTGATTTATGATAATTTTGCCAAAACTCTAATTAACAAGTCAGGGTAAATTTACCGCTGGTTCAGGTTGACAATTCCCAGAAAATTTTTGCAGATGGATGGGAAATAAACAATCTAGAAGCTACAGAGTATGATTGATGCGGTAATATTCATTTTTTATAGTCTAGATAAAATCTGTTCTTGAAAATGCGCTGATATTATTAACTTACATTAAGATGCAAAATCCTCACTCTAGTTTATGGTTTAATTATATATTTAGCAGAATCAAATTTACCCTATATCTGCCGATAGTTTTGTTTATAATTTTTAGTTATATATCCAAAGTAATATATTAATACATCGGTTTAATAAAGGTGAATTTTATGATAGAATTTAACAAAAGACTACTGTTAATCAAACTAGATTAATGAGAAGATAGGAAGATAAAAATATGATTGATGTTAACCATTAATTAAATATAGTGAGGAATCATAAATGTTAGACCTTATTCTAACTTGGTTAGTAACTACAATTAGCTTTTTAATCATTTCTCGACTACCTATAGGTATTGAAATCGATAGTTTGGGTAAAGCAGCAATTTCTGCAGCAGTTTTCGGCATATTGAATGCAATTTTACTACCGATTCTAGCATTTTTTACGTTCCCTGTTATTCTTCTGAGTTTTGGGTTGTTTTTCTTCATCTTGAATGCAATTATTTTTGCTCTGGCTGCTGCTTTGGTTCCAGGATTTACTCTGAGATGGGGTTTTTGGAGTGCATTAATCGGCTCGATCGCTTTGGCGATTGTTAATTCTATCCTCCTAGCTATTGTCAGAACCTGGAGTTAAAAAAAGTCCACTTTTTCAGAATACAAAAAATCATGGTGGTGTGAATGTTTATGTCTAAATTTTTTGTCAAAAAAATTGTCTTGCTACTCACAGCGATGCTGATGGGGATAGTGCTACTTTCTTATCAAGCATTACCCATAGCTGCATCACAATCTTCTGGACAGAGCGCTATTGCTGCTACATTTCCCCCCGTAGCTTCTCCTGATGGAGAACTCAGCGCAGAACCTGCAAAGTTACCACCATTACCCTATGATTATGCAGCACTGGGAAAAGCTATTGATGCGGAAACTATGAAACTACATCATGACGGACATCATGCTAGTTATGTGAATAATCTCAATGATGCTCTCAAGGAACAGCCAGATTTACAGAAAAAGAGCGTTGAGGCTTTGCTGCGGGATTTAAATAGTGTTCCTGAAAATATCCGCACCAAGGTTCGCAATAATGGTGGTGGACATCTGAATCACACAATTTTTTGGCAAATTATGACCCCTGAAGGTGGTGGAGAACCTACAGGGGAAATTGCGACAGAAATTAACCAAACTTTTGGGGGTTTTGATCAGTTTAAACAACAGTTTAATCAAGCTGGAAGCGATCGCTTTGGTAGTGGTTGGGTCTGGTTGGTGCGTAACTCAACGGGTGAATTGCAAATCGTCACTACACCTAATCAAGATAACCCGATTATGAATGGTGCATACCCAATTATGGGTAATGATGTCTGGGAACACGCCTATTATTTGAGGTATCGTAACCGCCGCGGTGAGTATTTAAATAATTGGTGGGGTGTGGTCAATTGGTCGGAAGTTAACAGGCGATCGCAGGTTTCATTACAGTTTTAAACGCAAAGGGTCGCAAAGTTTTTTGGGGACAGCCAAGCAGCACAGCAATTACTCAAACAAGCTCAAGCTGATGTCAAAACTCGTTGGGAAACCTATCGATATTTGGCTGCTAGAGATTATACCCAGAAATGAATACAAGATTATTCGCGTTTCTCTGTGGTTAATTACCCCTGAGAACATTAACAACAGGAGTAATGAGTATGGACTTAACAACAACATATATGGGGATAAAATTGAAGTCTCCTCTTGTTCCCTCCGCATCGCCCCTGTCGGAAGACATTGATAATATCCAGCGTATGGAAACAGCAGGTGCTGCTGCGGTAGTAATGCATTCATTATTTGAAGAACAATTGCGCCTAGAAAGTCATGAACTCCACGATCATCTCACCCAAGGTACAGAAAGTTTTTCGGAAGCTCTAACCTACTTACCTGATTCCATTAACTTCCGGGTAGGACCAGAAACTTATTTAGAGCATATCCGCAAAGCTAAAGAAAGGGTGAGTATCCCCATTATTGCTAGTCTCAACGGCTCATCCCTGGGTGGATGGACAAACTACGCCAAGCAAATTCAGCAAGCAGGAGCGGACGCGCTAGAGTTAAATATTTACTATGTTCCTACTGATATGGAACTCACTAGTAATGAAATTGAACAGACCTATATTAATATTCTCGATGCGGTCAAAGCAGTAGTTACTATCCCCGTAGCAGTGAAACTCAGCCCTTATTTTACTAGTATGGCAAATATGGCTCAACGTTTGGATGCTGCTGGGGCTGATGCATTAGTCTTATTCAACCGCTTTTACCAGGCGGATATTAATCTCAATCTCTTGGATGTTGAAACTAATGTATTGTTAAGTACACCCCAATCCCTGCGGTTACCCCTGCGGTGGATTGCTATCCTCCATGGTCGCATTCATGCTGATTTGGCAGCCACTAGCGGTATTCACAGTGGACAGGATGTATTAAAAATGGTGATGACTGGGGCGAAAATTACTATGCTTTGCTCAGTTTTACTTAAGCATGGAATTGACCAGATTCGTGTGATCGAGCGGGAAATGCGCGAATGGATGGAAAAACACGAGTACGAGTCAGTACAACAAATGCAGGGGAGTATGAGTCAACAAAATTGCCCCAATCCTAGCGCCTTTGAACGTGTCCAGTATATGCGATCGCTTGCTAGTTATAAACCTGAATGGAAAGCTAACCACGATACATCATATTACTTTGGTTGAAAACCATGATCGTAACCCCACCCCTTGACCCTTTAACCCCCTGGGGGTGGGGTTCTAAACCACAGGGAAACTAGGAATAGTCTGATCAATTAACTGCATTAACTTAATAGTCTCTTGCAGCGCCACCACTACACGCTGATAATGTAGAATATCCTCATGATTTAGGGTGCGTCCTTTGCGGTCTTTGAGCCATTTTTGACAAAC
>NZ_JANQDG010000030.1:0-8687 GCF_029891665.1 Anabaenopsis sp. FSS-46
GTTTGTCAAAAATGGCTCAAAGACCGCAAAGGACGCACCCTAAATCATGAGGATATTCTACATTATCAGCGTGTAGTGGTGGCGCTGCAAGAGACTATTAAGTTAATGCAGTTAATTGATCAGACTATTCCTAGTTTCCCTATTTAGAACCCCTCGCTACTCAGAGCGAAATGTGATCAAAATCAATATCCTCTGAGGCTATTTTCATGCTATCCATAAAATTATGACGAAAATTTATCACGCTAATTTATATGGTTTAAGGACAGATAAGTATAAAGCTCTAACAGAAAATACGGTTAAGTCTACAGATTTTCAGGTAATTAACCCCCAATCTCCTTTTTATCTATTCATTCCTCAAGATAGGGATTTGTTAGCAGAGTATGACCAGTATTTTAAGATTACTGATATTATCCCTGTTAATGTGCTAGGCTTTCAAACTCATCGAGATCATTTGGCGCTTGATTTTGAACTAGATAAAATCTCTCAAAGATTTAACGAAATGCGCGATGAGAAACTTTCTGATGCGGAATACTCCCGGAAATATGATATAAAAGATAATCGAGATTGGCAATTAAAGGAAGCACGGACAAAAATTAAAGCTGACAATAATTGGCAATCAAAAATCATTACCTGTTTATATCGTCCTTTTGATTGGCGTTACTGTTATTATAGTACGGCAATAATAGATCGACCCAGGGGTGAATTAATTAATCATGTTGCAGGTAAAGATAATTTATGTTTAATGTCTATTAGGCAAATGCAAGATCAAGTTATATATTCTCATGTACTTGTATCTAAAGTTCCAGCTATTGATAGAAGTTTTGCTTGTTCAAGAGGTGCTGCGTCAATATTCCCCCTCTACCTTTACCCGGACACAAATAAACCCCAAGAACTCCAACCAGAAAAACGCCCTAACTTTTCACAAGACTTCCTCAAGAAAATAAAACAAAACCTGGGTTACCTCCCCACACCAGAAACCATATTTTATTACATATACGCCATCTTCCACAGTCCCACCTACCGCACCCGTTACGCCGAATTTCTCAAAATCGACTTCCCCCGCGTCCCCCTCACCACCAACAATGAGCTATTTTGTCAACTTGCAGAATATGGACAAGAACTAGTAGCACTACACCTGATGAAATCACCCCAATTAAACAACCTGATCACCGAATTTACAGAAAATGGCGGAGGTCAAATAGTAGATTCAGGATATCCTAAATATATTCAAGGTGCGGTAGTGATTAATAAAAAAGGGGATAAATTCACAGGGGTACCAGAGGAAGTATGGAACTTTTATATTGGTGGATATCAAGTTTGTCAAAAATGGCTCAAAGACCGCAAAGGACGCACCCTAAATCATGAGGATATTCTACATTATCAGCGTGTGGTGGTGGCGCTGCAAGAGACTATTAAGTTAATGCAGTTAATTGATCAGACTATTCTTTGTTTCCCTGTGGTTTAGAATCCCAAAATCTCAGGATAGGCGCTGACCTGTCACTTGGCTGTTAAAATCAAAGAGGTTTGAGCATAAAGCTATGACGATTACAGCACAACCCACAACTATAGAAGAATTTTTACAATTGTCAGAAACAGAACCAGCTTCTGAATTGATTCATGGACACATTATACAGAAACCAATGCCTCAAGGGGAACATAGCCAACTACAGATTGAGCTATGCGAAACTATTAATCAAATTACTAAACCTCAGAAAATCGCTAAAGCTTTTCCAGAACTACGCTGTATTTTTGGTGGATTCGCAATTGTCCCAGATATAGCGGTATTTCGCTGGGAGCGCATCCCTAGGTTACCATCAGGACGCATCGCGAATCGGTTTGAAATCCATCCAGATTGGGTAATTGAAATTCTCTCTCCCGAACAGAAATATAAACAAGTTCTCAGTAAGTTACTACATTGTGCTGAATATGGAACTGAGTTAGGTTGGTTAGTTGATAGTGAGGATGAAAGTATTTTAGTAGTAGATGGCGATCGCCGAGTTCAAGAACTTAAAAATAGCGATCGCCTACCAGTTATCGCAGGGGTTGATTTAAAGATCACTGTTCAAGAAGTCTTTAGCTGGTTAAGTTTTTGACGATATCTAAGAGGATGTTTGATAAGTTTTCCACAGGTAATTTTTATCTTAGGGAACAGGGAACAGGGAACAGGGAACAGGGATTAGGGATTAGGGATTAGGGATTAGGGATTAGGGATTAGAGAACACACCGGAAGAAACAAAATCAAGTCCCATTCCCTTGTGAAGGGAATGGGGAGGGTGGGGGTAAAACAATATTTGATACACTAATCATACCTTTTAAAACATCATCTAACCCACAAATCAATGATTAACTATGCTAGATAACTTTATCCCAGAACTAATTCGCAAACAACGCCCCTACTACCTACCCCAAGGGAATCCCATCAAAGGAATTAACCATCAATATTGGCTGGTTTTCCAACATCGGGACGCTGATAACCCATTACATAACGTGATTAAATTCCTAGGTATGGGTAATCAAAACGCCACCCATAAACTTTTACGCATAGACCCTAAAACAGCTAAAGTATTTGAATATATCCCCCTCAAAGAGGGAGATTTACCCAGTGTCACCCTGTTGCGAACCTGTGAACTATCTATCCTAGAAAAGTTCCTACATCAAGAAAGGGTGACCACAGAACCAGCTTTATTAGCAGGGAGCTTTTTAGAAATTCCCGGTCGTCAACGTCGCTTTAGTCTCCCCCCTGACTTAGATAAATATCGGCAATTTTTTACTAATATTTTACAACGAACTAAAATTTACCGCCGTTCCACAGCTTACTTTGATAGCGGTGTTTTAAAACTCTATCAAGAACCATTGGCCGCTATTGTGCAAACTGAGGGACAAATCCGGTTATTAATGGATTGGCAAGGTTTTACTAAACTAACAGATATTGCAGAATTAGACAAACTCTACAACCCGAGCGATCGCTACCAATTTATCCAACGCACCCTAGAAGAATTTCTCCAAGGTTTAGCAGAAGGCGATTTTACAGAAACAGAAATATTAGCAGAACTAGTCAGACTGGGATTTCTACAAATAAGACTAATTAAAATGGACTCAGGAAAAGCCCTCTACCACAAAAAAACGGGGATTTTCACTGACCAATTAGATCACCACATTCAACATGAGGGTTCAGATAATTTTACCCGTGCTGCACATTCCAGAAATGCAGAAAGTATGACTTTTCTCTATTCCTGGGATGAATTAGACGCAGAAACCATATTAGATAGTATTCAGCAATTTGATGGAGAATGGCAAGACCACGAGTTAAGTTTTGACCTCAGTCAAGAATTTTTACAACAAGTATTAACAGAAAGACAACGCCGCCAAGAACAACAAAAACCAGTCATTGAGTCCATCTCACCGGATAAATTCCCCAGCGGTGAAACTACAACTGTTGAAATTACCGGTCAAAATCTAGACCAAGTTACCGACATAGGAGTGACTGAGAATGAGTTGGTGAAGGTAAACATTCACAACCAGTCACCACAACAGATTATTGGTGAAGTTGAGGTAAACTCAGACCATCCCCCCATACCCTTAACTCAGTTCCAGGTCAAAACCCCCAGGGGAGTTTATCGCACTACACCTAAAAAACCCCCTGTAGTTAGCCAGTCTTTAGTAATTCCTGATTTTGAAGAAATACCAGGATTTAAATCAGCCATAGAAATGATTTTAGCTGGTAATCATGGTACACCGGATGACTTTCTTTACTGGTTAGCAAAAAAACGCCCCCAACAGTTCCGGGTACAAGGTAGTGACTTACTGGATGAATTATTAAATCAGGGTATATTATTTGAACACCAAAAAACAGGAGCGCAACACTGTCTGAGGGTAATGCAAGATTTTGGGGTTGCTGTGTGTGCGGATGCTGTAGGTTTGGGAAAAACTCGGTTAGCAGCTGCGGTGGGGAGATTATATCGACAACAACACCCCGATGCTAAAATCGCAATTATTGCAGCTAAAAAACTTTTACCCAACTGGGAACGGGAGTTAAGGGAGTTGGGTTTTGAGTCTCATGATTACGAACTCTACAATAAAAACTTGATGAGTCGTCAGGGTAGTAATTTTCTAGAAAACTTGAATCGTTATGGTGGTCCTGATTTAATTATCATTGACGAAGCCCATGAGGGTATCCGCAATTATAATAACCGCATTCACAAAACCTGCTTGCAAATTCAAGACAACGACCGCAAGTTAGGTAAACAGCGTCATTTTCTGCTGTTAACTGCTACCCCCTGGAATAACCGCCGCGAAGACATTTATAATATTCTCTCACCTTTTATTAGTCGTCCTCAAGCTTTCCAAGATTTAAACTTACCCGCTGAGGTCACCGACTGGTTTACAAGAAGGGACACAGGGGTGAGGAACTTCACAGATAATACAGAGATATTTCGCCAAATTTACAAGGAACTGTTTCTGCAACGGACTAGAAAGATGTTGCGAGAGTCCAGCAGCAATTTAAATGTATATGCTCAACGCATAGCCGAATGGTTGCCGGTACAGTTTGAAAATACCACGGAAGAAGCACTAGACCAAATTTTTACCCATTTTGAAACAAGTCTTTACATTCCCTTTGCTGACCCGATTCGTTATTTAACTAGTAATGTGGAACAGCGCAGCTTGTTAGGTAACCAGCGCCGGTTTTTCCTCCAACGGGCTGAATCTAGTATGTATGCTTTGAGCCAAACTATCAATAATTTTAGGCGACGGATTACACAAATGCAATCCCGTTTACAGTCTATTTCCCCCGACGCTGCGGGATTAAAGGAATTTTTATTAACTCACTACGAGTTTAATTCAAACCCAACAGGTCAAACAGACCGCTTAAATTTAGATGATGATGAACGGGAAACCTGGGATGAGGAGTATGAGGAAGAGGAGGAAGCACAGGAGGAGCAACCACAAAAGCGCCAACAGTTAAGACGTTCTATTGATATTAACACGGGAGCTTTAGAAAATCAGCCTGATAGAGCTAGGCAAATCTACAGCAAAATGTTAGCAGATTGTGACAACGATCTGCAACAACTCCAAGAAATTCAAACTCTACTCCAAGCTGAATTTGTCATTGACCACAAAAAGGAACAGGTCAGACAAAAAGTGAGGGAGTTGGTCAAGCTGGGTGATAAAGTATTGCTGATTTCTACTTTTAGCGATACGGTGATCGATTATTATCTTTATATGGCCCAAGATCAGGCGATCGCCTCTCAAGGTATAGGAATGCTGACCGGTTCTCCTAAACTATATTACCCCAATAATGCAGACCAACCCCAAAAAATTAGCCCTGGTCAAGCCAAACTACCCCAAGGACGAGAGGTAACTTTAACTCGTCAAGAAATATTTAAACTATTTGCTCCCGTTGCTAGTTGTCAAAATCCCACAGAATACCCCCAACCAGAAGCAAAAATTACAGTATTAATTGGTTCGGAAACCCTATCTGTGGGTCAAAATCTCCAAGATGCTGATTATTTAATTAATATTGATTTACCTTGGAACCCGATGATTTTAGAACAGAGAATCGGTAGGATTGACAGACCCAAAAAACACCAAGCTGCACATATTTATATTTACTATGCTAACAGCGAAAGTCAATTACTCAGACAAGCATCACGTCTGGCAAATCTCCATAAAAAACTAGTAGGAGAGTTAGCAGACCAGGATACTCAATTCATCGATGTAGAAATTAAACGCCATATCCCTACTATCTCCCATGTTAACAGTTTACGAGATTCAATTTATGGAGATACTTTATTTGATGATGAAATTTTACCAGGATATGTAGACTTTCTCCAGAGTTTAGTTAAAGCTAGAAAATTACAGCAGAACCATTTCCAAGAACAAGTTTATCAAAAACAAGCCACTCATCTGAGTTTTTACACAGAAAATGAGATTCTACACAGTGAGGAAATTAGCAAGCTATTAAAAAGATTAGGTGAAGACTACCAACCCAACCCCATAGTTATAGGTCGTCGTACTGGGGAGGTAAATGAACCCACAGGATTAATTGTTTTAACTTTAGCATATTTCGGCCCCAATGGTGAACCTATTGCCGAAAAACAGCAAACCCTATTTTGGAACGACCAAACGGGAGAAAAAGACGGTTATGGTCTGGCGATCGCCTCGGCGATGAAAACCCCAGTCATTAGTAATACTTTTTCTGTCCACAGTGTACTATCATCTGCCCAGTCAATATACCAAGAGCTAGTAAAATTAAAACATCAATACATTGCCGAACTACAACAGCCAGAAAACCTAACTACCTTAAATATTAGCTCGGAACGTATTAATAAAATCCAGCGCCGCTTGAGAAATATTCCCCCCAGGGGAAATTTAACCCCGACCTTGATTAAGAATACCCTCAGAAAACTCAGTTATCACAAGTACATGACTGATGTACAAAAACTGCTGATAAATTATACAGAGGGTAGTAAAGCCCGTTTAGATGATAATCAATTTGTTACCCAATTAGTGGAAGACACAGACAACCTAAGTTTACTGCTTCTGGAAGGAATTAAACCCACTAGTCTCAGCCTTTCTTTGTCAGCGTTATTATTGAGAATATAAGATTTAATTAATACTAATGGACAGCACATTTGTATCTAGTAAATAAACTAAAGAATTATTATTCATCAAACACGCCAATTAAATCATCATCCGTATCTTCATAAATTCCTTGTTCATCAACATTAAAATCAATATCCGCACAAGCACCAGATAAATTGAGGATTCCTTTAGTATGAAGCATATTTTTTTGTTTTAAAAACTCCTTTAATTCTGCCTCAGAGAAAAAGTTAAGCATCTCCTTCATTTCCTGAAAATCAATTAAACCTTCCCGCAAAGCGTCTAACACAAGATTGGCAATGATTTTTTGTGGTAAATTAACCCATTCATTTTGAATCTTATCTGTTAAATTATCTGGTAAATCTATGGTGATTTGCATAATTATAAAATCTCCCTAATCTGTTTTTTATTGTACAGCATATTTCCAGTAGGACTTACGCAACTGGTACAGGCGATCGCATGATTCATACTTGGATTCAGCAACGCCTATTCTTTGTTTCCCTATTTAGAACCCCACCCCAACCCCCCTGGGTGGCGATCTGCTTACAGCAGCGCTTCGCGATCGCCCCACAGATCCCCGACTTCTAGCTAAGATACTGTTTATTCCCACTCGATGGGGACATTAATCGAATGGAAACCTGATTTGGATTGGGCGATATTTTTTTAGGAGCCTTTGCAGTTCCCACTCGCTGGGGACATTAATCGAATGGAAACAGAAACATCCTGTCGTAGGTAATATACGGCAGAATGTTTCATTTTTAGAGAGTCATAATGACCAACTTGCTGGAGAAAAAAGGCGCAACTATTGCATTTTTTTTATAAGCCCAGCCCCACACCAAACTTTAAAATACCCTCATTACGAATACCATCTTCACCCGTAAGGACTAAACTATAATCTGAAAATAAAATTATGTTATTTCCAACTTCTATTTCTCCGCCAAATTGAACTAAAAACTCTAAAGAATTTCTGACGCTAGACCCATAAAGTCCTACACCAGTATAGATATTAGAGGTGGCTCCAACAGGTAAATCATAGGTAATAGCATTAGTTGAGACAACTCCTCCCTCAGGAAAAAACAGAGTAAACCGATTAGAAAAAGGTGATTCTTGAAAAATTCGTCCATGAATACCAAAAGCTGAATTAGAACCTCTATCTACACCAAATACAGGAGCAACATAACCTTTTGGAATAGGATTCTTCGTATCTTCATTAGCAAATACTGGCTTGAAAGCAAAACAGTAATTACATAAAATTGAACCAAGAACTAAAGCTTGAAATATTTTTCTCATGGCAAAGTACAGGTTTTTTCTTATAAGAAGAAATAGCAAAAGTATAATATCATATGACTAAAAGATTGCAATAATCCATGTTATAAAATAAAATTCATCTATCTAAAGATATAAAAAATTTATACTAATAGACCCAATATATTTATGAGTAAATCTTTAGTGTTGAATGAGAATTGTATTCTGTAGATATTCAAGCTTTGCTGTGATCGCACCAACTAGTACTGTTGTCGAGAAAAATATATTTAACGACATTCTCCTCCACCGGCGATAACATCGAGAGGGCAGCAATCGCTCCTAAAACTTGTTCATCACTTACTTCGCCCCCTCCCACAGTCACACAGATCCCCCACTTCTACCTAAAAATAATCAAATACATAAGATTCCAGTCAGATTCATCTGACTTTAGCTTTGAGACGGGGGTTTCTAACCCCCGGTTCCCTGGTTCCCTTGTCACCTTGTCCACCTTGTCTTACCCTCACGACAATGTAAAAAACCTACCCTTGTGAGGGGGGTGGGGTATACGCAGTATTAAAAATTGTAACATCACTCAACCAACTATAGTATAATTTATCAATATCAAATCCTTTACCCTGACTGCTCCCGTATCAACACTTACCCTACAGCACCATGAATGCTATATCACAACAGTTGCAACCACTCATCAACCACCAAGACCCAAATAGCCGAGTTGAAGCACTACAGCAACTGTTAGGATATCCATTCAAACAACTTGACCCAGAAGGTTCACGGTTTTGGTATCTACACCCCGGTAAAAACCAGTCAGAAGCTCAGGAAAC
>NZ_JANQDG010000031.1:0-3483 GCF_029891665.1 Anabaenopsis sp. FSS-46
AACTGCACCAGAGATGATGTTGTTTCCGTAAATTAAGGAGCCAGCTACTGGTTCGCGGATTCCATCGATGTCTACAGGAGGAGCAGCGATGAAGGCGATAATAAAGCAGGTGGTAGCAGCTAGGAGGGTGGGGATCATGAGGACTCCGAACCAACCGATGTAAATCCGGTTTTCGGTGCTGGTGATCCACTCGCAGAAGCGATCCCATACGTTGGCGCTTTGGCGCTGTTGTAAGGTTGTGGTCATTTGTTTATGATTGCGGTTATCTATGTATGAATCAGACAAGTTTGTTTTCTGTCTATGAGATTACTTTACAATTGTTTACAAATGTTTGGCAAGGGGTATTTTTTTAATAAAAATTATGCTTGATGTAAGTTTTACTTATCATTAGCTCAATTCTGGGGGAGTTTCTCAAAGAGGCGATCGCTTGGTGGGGAACTAAAAGCCAAGTTAGTTGGGAGAGCCTGGCGCATTAAGCGTAATGACCTAGATAGGTATATTGACCAACTTTTTTGAATCTCGCCAAATAGCGACAAACAGCAATAAATACAAATTTGTTTAATCTCTTCGTAACTCTTTCCATTTAACTCTGCTTCCCTGAATAGCTTGTCTAATCTGTCTTTGGCGTTTATTCAACGAAGATGAGGCTGTTTTAACCTCGACAAACCAAATATCACGCAGAGCGTCTTCATTTAACCCATCAAAAACTACAAAGTCTACTGGACTACCCAGAAACCTTGCATCTTTTGGATTAAAAGTAAATTCTTGGAGGTATGGAATAAAGTGTTCCGTAACTTTCCCCATAATTACAGATTGACTTCTTTGAATAGCATCTTGCCTAATAGATTTAGTATTTTCTTCTATCCATTGCTGAATTTTTATTTCAGCTTCACGTATAGCTATTTCTCTTTGCTCGTTCCTAATAGAATTTATATTTTGAGAACGCCATATCTCATATTGTTCCTGCGCTTTTTTCGCGGCTTCTTCACTTACCAGTAGTTCAATGTTTTGTTGAGCAATATTTTCTTGTTCTCTCCTTATATACTCATAATCCTTTTTTTTCCAAGCTTCGTAATATTCTTTTGCTTTCTGCGTTACACTTGCGTTGGCTCGATAAAGTTGATAGGAAAGCCCTAAAATTATAAGGATAAGTAAGAGAACAAGCAGTTCCATTTGGAATACTGGCTAAATTTAATTGTATAACTGTCAATGCAGTTTAACATGAGATTGAGCCAAAAAACGGAAATTTTCTGCATACCGGAGTTTAGACTAAACGCATGACAAAGTAACTCAGGATAACTGAGTGACAAGCTTTACACGCAAAAAAGGAAAAATCAAAGAATTAAGCAGATTGTGGAACTTGTTTTTTTGGTTTGGGAGTGCGTTTTTTGACAGTTGGATAACGAATTCTACGAGTGCGAGGTTGACCTTCTGTCCATCCAGGGGACTTTCCACTGGGTTTGGGAGCCTGAGCAAGTGTCCCAATTAGGTATCTTCAGTAAGCTGTGCTTTGCACAACATCACCAAAATTATCTCTTACACCCTCTACCTATTTTCTCATGAATCGCTATCTGAATCTGGTTTTATTCATACCTTTCTACTATCAACTACACTAGGCATCCCCCCGTGCCCTTGACATCACTTATATAATATCAATGTGCTTGTGCGATAGCGAAGCGCTGCTGCAAGCAGATCGCCTGTACCAGTTGCGTAAGTCCTAAGGCCGTTATATCGCTTTACCTCTTGGTTAGGGCTATACTTTGAGTCCTGGCAAGGCTGCACAAATTTTATAACAGGTGATTTCGGCTTGCTTCCATGACATACTTACTGTTTCTCCTATCTATCGGATTAGCCACTGCACTTGCTTTAGTGATTAAGCAATTGCAACAGCGAAAAAATGACTATGCAATAGCTCAGGAGAGGTTGAAGGAAGCAGACAAGCGATTACAAGAAGCCGATCAGAAATATGGAGGACTCATCTCCAGGGAAGATACTGCAAGAGAACTAGACACGAAAATTACCGTTCTGACAGATCGGCTCAAGCAACTCGATAAGCAGTCACAAGTAGAGGAGCAGGAACTATCTAAGAAAATTTCAGTACTCAGAGCAAAACTGAAAGGACTTGAAGAGCAAGAGATTGTTGAAGATTTCGGATTTTATGAGTCCAAATATGATTTTCAAGAGGCTGAAGAGTACAAGCAACGTTTAGACAAAATTCGCGCTCAACAAAAGCAGATGATTAAGGATAAGCAAGCTGCTGTCTGCCATACGGAATGGTCAGTTGGTGGGAGCGCGAAAGAAGGAAAAAAAATGACTGATAATTTTCTAAAACTAGTTCTTCGTGCTTTCAATGGCGAATGTGATGCTTCCGTTGTCAAGGTTAAATATAACAATGTTCAGACAATGGAAAATCGCATCAGAAAGACTTATGATGATCTAAATAAACTCTCTCAAACTACACACTGCGAGATTACTTCACGCTACTTAGACTTAAAACTCCAGGAGCTTTGGTTAACCCACGAATACCAAGAAAGAAAATATCAAGAGCAGGAAGAACAGCGCATTATTCGCGAACAAATGCGCGAAGAAGAGAAAGCATTACGCGAACTTGAAAAATCCAGACAAGATGCTGAAAATGAAGAACGTCGTTATCAGGAAGCTTTGGAAAAAGCTCGTAGAGACGTAGAGTCGGCAACAGGCAAGGCTCAAGAGAAACTTCTTAGTCAAATCGAGGAGTTGCAGAAGCGACTCGCAGAGGCTGAAGCAAATAAAGAAAGGGCTATATCTCAAGCTCAATTGACAAAATCTGGACACGTCTACATCATTTCAAACATTGGCTCGTTTGGCGAAGATGTTTATAAAATTGGCATGACGCGCCGCCTTGAACCAATAGATCGAGTTAAAGAACTAGGTAATGCTTCTGTTCCCTTCCCATTTGATGTTCACGCTATGATCTTTTCCGAAAACGCTCCAGAGCTTGAATCTCGCTTACATAAACGTTTCAACAACAGGAGGATGAACAAGGAAAATAAGAGAAAGGAGTTCTTTCGAGTTTCATTAGACGAGATAGTTAGAGTTGTGCGAGAAATAGATCAAGAACTCAAGATTTGTAAATCCGAAGTGACTTTTACCAAGATTGCTGAAGCTACAGACTATCGAAAAACTCTAGCTAGAGAACGCCAAGATAAAGTGGCAACTTTTTGAATCTTTCTTTCAGGGCTGGAAACTCCCTCTGGGTTAGGATGTGTGTACACTGTAGCTTTAGACGTGTCAAAAGTGATGATTTCCACCTTGGCAAAAAACCAAAAGCGCCCATCCGGTAGGAAGAGCGCCTTAGTCGAGCAGAGACAGTATTATTTAAATTTCTTAACCTGAATCTCTTAGCCGTTGATTGCAGGAGCAGTCAAAGCAACAGGAGCAACTTCACCAGCAGCCAAGTCTAAGGGGAAGTTGTGAGCGTTACGCTCGTGCATTACTTCCATA
>NZ_JANQDG010000032.1:0-11493 GCF_029891665.1 Anabaenopsis sp. FSS-46
TGCTTTTGCGGGAAGAGGAGGAAATATTAACATCACTGCCCAGAGAATCTTTCAGGATACACAGAGTAAAATTACTGCTAGTTCCCAACTGGGTATTGATGGTGTTATAGAAACTAATACCCCGGAGGTTGACCCGAGTCAGGGATTAATTGAATTGTCTGAAAACGTCGTTGACCCCAATGCTTTAATTGCTAAAAATGCTTGCCGACAATGGGGACAAAGTGAATTTACAGTCCGAGGTAAGGGGGGTTTACCTGGTTCCCCGGAACAAATACATAGTAGTAGCGAGGTGGAAGTGAGTTTAATTGCTCCCACATCTGAGGAATCATCGGCTGTGGTCAGTCCTGTATCTATCATGACTCGAAGAGTTATACCCGCCCAGGGATGGGTAGTTAATGCTCAAGGAGATGTGGTTTTAGTAGCTTATTTTAGGGGAAATAACCCTCACCGAGTTGATGCTGCTACGGCATATTGTCGGTAAATTTGATATTCCCTGGGTTTCCTGATCATGGTGACTCTGAAGGTGCTTTTGCCAGCCCCACTGATGTCAACAATTCCAGCCAATACTGATTAATCTGGGGATCATTGGGGCGTTGACGGTGTAAATCAGCTAAAATACTCACAAAATTTTCCCACAGTCCGGCGGTGGCATAAAGCATTGCCTGATCTAAAGGTTCCGTGGTCTGTTGCACCTGAGAGTAAAGATTAGGATCTTTGACTACCTCAATCTTACCTTTTAAGTACAAATCTGAAGGACTAGAAGAATCACAAATGATGGAAAGTTTCCAAGTATATGCACGGTCTGCTGTTAATGGTGCTTCACTAGTAGGTATTTTGATACTCACAATACCTGCTTTGGTTCCACCCTCAAAGGTCTTTGTATACAGGTTTTGAGGTATTTGATCATCCCTGAGCAGAAATTCCAGTCTTTGTATTGCTGTGGTAGTTTCAGGAATGTAGAACCAGAATTGGGGATGGTCTGACGTGGTTCGTTGCTTTCCATCTTGTTCGTGGGCTGGGATCAGGGAAACAGGAAACTGCTCATGTGGGAAACATTTTTCCTCTTCATTTGTAGTCCGTTCAGCTGGACGTGTACCTGCAGGAGTGGTTCTGCTAGGTCTGCCTTCCGGGAATATAATTACATTGCCACCGGGTTGAATATAAGCTTCAATATTCCTGATGACTTCTGCGGCTTGGCGATCGCCCGGACGTGCTGCTAATGCTTGCTGGAAATATATTAAAGCTTGGCGATATTCCCTGTCAGCAATTTTTGCATAACCAACTTGCATATATTCGTCATAGCTGGAAATGCTCTTAACTATGTGGTCAGGTTGATGTGTTGCTAAGACTGGAGTAGGAGGGGTAAAACCTAGGGGTAAACAGAAGCAGCCAGTCAATAGACACTGTAGCCAAATTTGATATTTCATACAAGAACTACTTAACTGGTAATAGAAATTTTGTCACCATGGCTGCAGATTGGGAACCCTGCTAAAATACTTAACACTCTATTGATTTGTATTAAATGTAACAGTGAACAGCCTTGAGGCTGTTCACTCTTGACTGTTAATTAATTACTTAAGCTTCGTCTAAAGCCGCAATACCAGGTAAGATTTTACCTTCTAACAGTTCCAAGCTAGCGCCACCACCGGTGGAGATGTGGCTCATTTGATCAGCTAAACCGACCTTTTCCACAGCCGCCACTGAGTCACCACCACCGATGATTGTGGTTGTACCAGTTTTACCTATTTCTGCGAGAGTATGAGCGATCGCTTCTGTACCGGTAGCAAATTTATCAAACTCAAATACACCCATAGGGCCGTTCCAAATCACAGTTTTGCAATCAGCCAAAGCTGCTTGGAAAACCTTCACAGAGTCCGGACCAATATCTAAACCCATACCATCAGCGGGAATATTTTCAATACTGACAGTTGTTGCATTAGCATCGGGGGCGAACTTATCTGCTGAGACGATATCTGTAGGTAACAAGAAGGTAACGCCACGTTCTTGAGCTTTAGCTTCCAAAGTCTTGGCCAGTTCTAATTTATCTTCTTCTACCAAAGACTTACCAACACTTAAACCCCGGGCTTTATAGAAGGTGAAAATCATCCCACCACCGATGATCAGCTTATCGCATTTTTCCAGGAGAGTTTCAATCACACCTATTTTGCTGGAAACCTTGGAACCGCCAATAATTGCCGCCAAAGGACGTTGGGGATCTTCAATAGCACTCTGTAAGTACTGTAGTTCCTTCTCGATCAAATATCCCCCCACAGAAGGACTCAAGTAGTGAGTTACACCTTCAGTGGAAGCGTGGGCGCGGTGTGCTGTACCAAAAGCATCATTCACATAAAAGTCAGCATTAGCTGCCAGTTTTTTAGCAAATTCTGGGTCGTTTTTCTCTTCTTCCTTGTAGAAGCGGACATTTTCGAGTAGCAGAACTTGTCCATTTTGTAAAGCTGCAACTTGAGCAGCAACCGCATCGCCGATACAGTCATCAGTTTTGACAACTTCTTGACCTAGCAATTCCGAGAGACGTTTAGCAACTGGGGTTAAACGCAGCTTGTCATCCACACCCTTGGGACGACCAAAATGGCTAGCTAGAATTACCTTAGCTCCCTTCTGGGTCAAATCTTGGATAGTGGGCAAAGCAGCGCGAATGCGAGTATCATCTGTGATGTTGCCTTGGTCATCGACAGGGACGTTAAAATCAACCCGTACTAAGGCACGTTTACCTGATATATCACTTGCAGACAAATTTGCTAAAGTTTTTTTCGACATTATGATAGACTCTCCTGATTAGCCTTTTGTTATTGTTTTGAAAGTGGAACCATCAAGATTTTACGAGCAAGCAGTGATGCGTAAATCCCCCGTTATTTATGCGGGGCATATTAAGCTAATGACTGATTTGATTCTGTCGTGAAATGCTAAAATTATCATAGCGGTAAAGCGTACACTTAAAAAGCGTGCGCTTGAGAACTGCCAGGGCGGTAGGTGAGTTCCACGGTGTTAACTTGTGGACTCGCAGAGGCGGACTTTTGCACAGTGAAGCAAGAAGTAAACACTAAATCTCCTTAGTTAGGTGAGTGTCAACGTAGTCAGGGGTGCTAAGTGACAGAGATGTTTAAAACAGTACTATTTCCAATTGATCAAAGCCGGGAAGCGCGAGAAGCTGCTGATGTAGTTACCAACGTTGTGCAGAAGTACGGTAGTCGGTTGGTGCTGCTGTCTGTGGTGGAAGACCCAGCCACAGATGTACCCAGTCCAGATCCCATGAATTCGTCAGACCTTGTCTCTCAATTGCTGGAAAATGCCCGATCTTTGTTTTCTCAGCAAGGAATTCAATGTGAGATTCTGGAAAAACAGGGGAAACCAGCCTTTACTATCTGCGATGTGGCTGATGACATTGGGGCAGACTTAATTATCATGGGTTGTAGAGGATTAGGTTTGACTGACGAGGGAGCAAGTGATAGTGTTACTACGCGTGTAATTAATCTTTCTCCTTGCCCAGTGCTAATTGTGCCTTAATCTTGCCAAGACGCGATGAATCGCGTCTACATTCGATCCCCAATAGCACTTTTGCTGCCTAAAATTCTTTGGTTGCGTAACATCTCTCCATCTTCGCCGGTCAAATAGTTCGGTTATCCCGCTACTTGTCAGCAACTGAAGAGGGGGTTTTTGCGTCACTATGGGTATAGTTAGTAAGATTTGTGTAAATTATTTTTTTGTCAACGAAACAGTTTTGAATTATAATTGAAAGATTTACCTGAGTTACTTTACTATCTGCCGGATTTGTCTTAATATAGGATTAAGTAGAAATCATATCGACTTCAGATTTTACAATTGCACATCGCGGCCGAGGATAAAAAGAATTTACGCCAATAACCAAGTGTGCTTCTAGAAGATTTCAAAATTCAGGGAAGGTAAGGGAACCTATATCGGGTAGGGGTGTTCTTAATCTTTCATAGGCGGTGTATGAATTGACTTCTTTTGGTAGCGCCCTATGTTCCGTGATATGTTTACTACCTTTCCAAACCAGATTTAGTTATTCAAGATCCGTTGTATTTACGGAGTAGAGGACAACGCACCAATGGCTATTGTTAAAACCAAAACCGAAAACCTCAATACCAAATTCACGGCTGATATGGTCAGAACCTATCTGCGGGAAATTGGTCGGGTACCACTGCTAACGCGAGAAGAAGAGATTATTTTTGGCAAGCAGGTACAACAAATGATGACCCTTGTGGAGGCTAAAGACTCCTTAGGGCGGGAGCTAGGTCATGAACCTAGTTTAGCAGAGTGGGCAGCCCATGTTAACCAAACGGAAACACAGATCAAACACTCTGTAACCCAAGGTAAACGAGCCAAGCAAAAGATGATTGAAGCCAACCTGCGTTTGGTTGTGGCCATCGCCAAGAAATACCAAAAGCGCAACATGGAGTTTTTGGATTTGATCCAGGAAGGAACTCTAGGATTAGAAAGGGGTGTAGAAAAGTTTGATCCCACCAGGGGTTATAAGTTCTCCACCTATGCTTACTGGTGGATTCGCCAAGCGATTACCCGGGCGATCGCCCAGCAAGGTCGGACTATTCGGTTACCGATTCATATCACCGAGAAACTCAACAAAATCAAAAAAGTACAGCGGGAATTGGCGCAGAAGTTGGGGCGATCGCCGAATCCTGCGGAGATTGCGCAAGAGTTGGAACTAGAGCCGATGCAGATTCGGGAATACCTGAATATGGCGCGTCAACCAGTGTCCTTAGATGTGAAAGTCGGCGATAACCAGGATACAGAATTGCAAGAAATGCTCGAAGATGAAGGACCATCTCCTGAGTATTACACCACCCAAGAGTTCTTGCGTGAAGACCTGAATAACTTGCTCGCAGAACTTACCCCCCAACAAAGACAGGTTTTAGCCCTGCGCTTTGGTTTAGAAGATGGTCATGAAATGTCTTTAGCTAAAGTGGGAGAACGCTTAAATCTTAGCCGTGAGCGCGTCCGTCAGCTAGAACATCAAGCTCTTGCTCATTTGCGCCGTCGTCGCGCCAATGTTAAGGAGTACGTTGCTAGCTAAAAGCAGATAGCTTGCGGTGACGCGCCTCCTGAAGTCAGGGGGCGATTTTTTATCTTGTTCTTCGAGGAATAGTGTTAATTAAAACTCAATCCCTGCTTGGGCTTTCACTCCTTGATCCCGGAAAGGATGTTTAATCAGAGTCATTTCCGTGACTAAATCTGCTCGCTCGATTAAAGCAGGGGGTGCGCCTCGACCTGTGAGAATTACGTGCTTGTTGGGTGGTTTTTCTGCTAACCCTGCTAAAACTTGATCTACTTGTAAATAGCCCATTTTGAGGGCGATATTGATTTCATCGAGCAACACTAACTGAAATTCTGGATTGCGAATATATTCTAATGATTTTTCCCAAGCGGCGCTGGCTTTGTCAAGGTCGCGATCGCGGTCTTGAGTTTCCCAGGTAAAGCCTTCCCCCATAGCGTGAAATTCTATCTGGTTTTCCCAAAAGCTGAAAACCTTTTTTTCTGATGGTTCCCAAGCACCTTTGATAAATTGCACAATCGCTACTTTATACCCATGACCGAGCGATCGCAACACCATACCCAAAGCCGCCGTAGTTTTACCCTTACCATTACCAGTATTAACTATAATTAAACCTTTTTCTGGTACAGCCTCTGCTATACGGCGATCCTGTACCTCTTTGCGCCGCTGCATCTTGTGGCGGTATTGTTCATCAGTTAAGTTAGTTAGGGTTGAGGACATGATTTCGTCTATTAAGCGTTCAATTTCTCTATCTGAGTTTAACTCTTCTGGTGTATCGCTTTTCATCAACCTTACTTATCAAATATGAATTTTCTCACCCACAGCAGGGTTATAGGACGAAGGGGTTAGTCTTGAAAAGACTGGATTTATTTAGGTGAGTGACTACGTGTTGTTTCATTTAATTCTCTTGAGAAATTATTTGGGAACACTGTATTAATTCCTGATCATATGGCTTGGAGATCATGAAAAATGTAGATATTCAACATTTTTGTAGGATTTAATTAACTAAATTTTGGGAGAATCTGACAACTTCATTTCAGATTCCCTAGGGATCATTTTCCCCCACAAGTTGATATCAGGCGCGCTCCCATGTCAGAGTTTGAGGATTTCCGCCTATAGGGGGTGTGACTAATACTAGGCGATCCCCAATAAATTGGAATTGGCGTAACTGCTCGGTTCCAATCCAATCAGGTATGAGGCTAATTTCCACATAATGAATTACTGTTTCTGACTGTATTTCATATTTACCACCGTAAGAAACATAATTAGCAGATGCTTGAAGATATCTAGTAATTGCTTTAATGTACTTAAAAGCAGTGACTAAAAGCCAAGGTCTTAAGAATACTTTCCTAGCATTCATCAACTCGGCTGAGGAAACTTCAATATTCAGGCGATGGGCTTTCATAATTGTTGCAGACATATAACCAGATTCAGTGTATGTAATATAACCAATGGGATGTTTCCCAAATGGGTAACAAGTCTGACCATCGCCAGATGTGGTTTCCCAAGATACTAATTTCCAAGTCCCGACAAAGTTGTTTTTAGTCATCTTATTTATACTGGTATTTTGATACAGCTTTCCCAGACAACCCAGCAGGTAAATTGCTATTGTTATATCAGTATAATTTTTGTCGAAATTCTTTCCTAGGGGTAATGTCATAATTGCCTGAAATCTAGATAACATTAGATTCAGCGTGTTTACTATTCAGGAGTGCCAAAATGTCAAAAAAACTGGGTCAAAAAATCTCCCCCATACCCATGTCCACCGATATCGGGGTGGTAGATTTGATTAATAATTACTTCACAGCCTATAACTCAGCACGTTTGCGAGAAATCTGTCAACTCATGAGTCACGATATCTTAAAAGATGGCGTGACTGTGGGAGTTAGCCTTTCTGGTGCGATGACACCAGCTGGATTTGGAGTTTCAGCACTATCGCCCCTAATTCGCAACGGTTTTATTGACTGGATGATTAGTACAGGTGCGAATCTTTACCATGATATGCACTACGGCTTAGGGTTTGAACTGTTTGCCGGTAATCCGTTTTTGGATGATGTCAAGTTGCGCCAAGATGGTACGATCAGAATCTATGATATTATCTTTGGCTATGATGTCTTGCTGGAAACTGACGCTTTTATTCGCAAGATTCTCCAAGCAGAAGTATTTCAAAAACCCATGGGAACTGCCGAGTTTCACTATCTATTGGGTAAGTATGTCCGAGAAGTAGAAAAGCAGTTGGGAGTGCAGCATTCTTGTTTGTTAGCCACAGCTTATGAATGTGGCGTACCTATTTATACCTCATCCCCAGGAGATAGTTCCATTGGGATGAATGTTGCAGCTTTAGCTTTGGAAGGTTCAAAGTTAGTCATAGACCCTTCTATTGACGTGAATGAGACAGCAGCGATCGCCTATTGTGCCAGAGAATCAGCCGGAAAAAGTGCAGCTGTAATTCTCGGGGGTGGTAGTCCTAAGAACTTTTTACTACAAACACAACCGCAAATTCACGAGGTTTTAGGGCTAGAAGAACGGGGACACGATTACTTTGTACAGTTTACCGACGCGCGACCGGATACCGGAGGTTTGTCAGGTGCAACTCCCTCGGAAGCTGTGAGTTGGGGTAAAATAGACCCAGAAGAGTTACCTAGCACAATTGTTTGTTACACTGATAGTACCATAGCTGTACCATTAGTCACAGCTTATGTTCTCAACCAGTGTCAACCTCGACCTCTGAAGCGGTTATATGACAGACGACCAGCAATGCTGGAGAAATTAAAAACCGACTACCTAGCAGCTTTAGCACAGCCATCGGCGCAAGTCCGAGCTGGTGTAGCTGATATGGTATCTTAGCAATAATTCCTCATCGTCCCTAAAGGATGATTTAAATGGAACCCGCCCTTAAGGGTGGGTCTCACAAGAAAATCGCCGCAAGGCACGGAAGCCACTTGGCTTTAGACAGTGACAGCAAAATTTCAATTATTTTCAAATAGGTTAAAATTTTATCACAAAAAGTTAAGTATACATGGGCAAATACGCTATCCTCGGAACTGGTGCTTTAGGTGGGTTTTATGGCGCTAAATTGCAACAAGCTGGTTACGATGTCCACTTTCTGCTCAAGAGTGATTACGAACACGTGAGCAAATCTGGTTTATTGATCGAATCTAAAGACGGTGATTTTACCCTTCCCCAAGTTAAGGCCTATAATGATGTGGAACAGATGCCACAATGTGATGTAGTAATAGTGGCACTCAAGACAACTCAAAACCATTTACTACCGAAATTATTACCCCCCCTGGTAAAAGATGGTGGCGTAGTATTGGTATTGCAGAATGGATTGGGTGTAGAAGAGGATATTACCCAAATAGTCAAGAATGTTCAAGTTATCGGCGGCTTATGTTTTCTGTGTTCCAATAAAGTAGGAGCCGGACATATTCGACACTTAGACTATGGAAAAATTACTTTGGGGGAATATACCCCTAAATACGATCCCGCTCCTCTAACAGAAAGAATACAATATGTTGCTAATGACTTTGAAACTGCTGGTATTACCATTGAATTAGCCACAGACTTACTGTTAGCGCGTTGGCAAAAACTGGTGTGGAATATACCCTACAATGGACTCTCTGTTATTCTCAATGCTAGAACAGACGAATTAATGACAGATGCTCACACCCGGATATTAGTTGAACAATTAATGAATGAAGTAGCAGCTGGGGCGAAAAGTTCAGGACGAGTTATCCCTGATAGCTTCATTCAAACCATGCTGAATTATACTGTGAAGATGAAGCCCTACCGTACCAGCATGAAAATTGACTATGATGAAGGCCGTCCTCTAGAGGTAGAAGCGATTTTCGGTAACCCATTACGAAAAGCCCAAGCAGCTGGTGCAAATTTACCGCAGATCAGCTGTATGTATCATCAACTAAAATTTCTGACCCAAAGAAATGGCATTGCTTAATCTGATTACCTGGGGTGATGGTTTTAGCACCTTGGTGAATATTGGTGCTGCTTAAAACCTCTCCTAGGCAGCATTGCCCATCTATTTAGATTTTAGCTTATATCGTAGCAAAAATTATTATTAATGTAAATACAAATTTTGTAGCAATACTTAAAACTAATTACAGTCTTCTATTGCAGTTTGTAAATATTTTTTGGGTGCGGCGAGATTATTCCTTTAGACTGAATCTCAACAGGAGAATATTAGAGCAATTCAGATGCATTCAATGAATTTAATGTGCCATGAATTTGTAGTTTGTCTATCCTTTCTTGCTTGTATTGCAGGGTTGCTATTACTTTGGGATCCCAACCAGCCAAAAGATAATCTAGAAGAAACAGAGAAAATTCTCTTGAGAATGAGCTTCTCTTACTGGCTAGTTTACTGTTTTGCTTTTGGTATTGAGAAGTTGATTTTACCTGACTGGGAAACCGCGCTCATGTCTGTGAAAATCACTATTGCTTTGTCGTATTTTCTGACTTTTTCTTGTGTCCTGAGTTTGCCATTACACAAGTTCTCAGTCCGCCGTGTGGAAGAATAGGCAATAGTTAACAATGGACTATGAAGCTGATTTAGTTCTCATGGCGATCGCAAGGGTATCTAGAAATTTATCCTGATCTAAAGTGGTTAGGATAAAAACCTCTTGTACAGTTTTACCCTGACGGGCTATGACCTTATAACCACCCCGAATAGGTACAGATACACGCAGTTGCATTTTCGGACAGTGACCTTTAGCCCGCCCAATAACACCAGGGGTGACAGTTTGAATCCCATCCTGCAGACAGAGACGTTCTAAAATTGGGATGAGGCCAGAAATATGAGTTGAGTGATTCCAGACTAATCTGCCATCTTTAACAGAAGCGTCTTTCGCGGGTTTACCCATAATAATTAAGCCGCTTCCAAAGGAGCCATTGTTAAACCAGCCCGACGCAGCTGTTGATGATATAGTTCCGCCATTTCTTGGGGACCTACCCAGACAATAGCTTGGCCTTCATAGTGTATCTGATTGGTCAAATCCCAAGCCAGATCACCCGTCATTCCGGGAATATACTTCATCAAACACTCAGAAACGTGTTGAAAAGTATTGAAGTCATCGTTTAAAACAATCACCTTATAATTGGGATAAGTCTTACGAGTGACTTGAGTAGTCCGTCCAGGATCTACAGTTGGTGCTGTACCTGCGCCGTATACAGCTGCTGAAATTCTTGTAACCATAAAACAGTTAGCCAACAGGATTTTACAAATCTACACCTACAAATTACTAGTTTAGTCTATTGTCCAGGGACTAGGGAGTGGGGAATGGAAAATTCCCCATCCCAAATCCTCAAGAAACCGATCCAAAAAAGCTAACTAATGCTAACAAAAGTTGGCTTTTTCTGCCTGTTTCACCCTAGCAGTGTCGGCACTATCTAGTCCACAGGCTAACACGATCAATCTGACCGCTTCTTTGTTTAAATTAATGGCAGCGTTTAAATCTCTGTCACTCTCAAAGCCACAACTATCACATTTAAACACTCTGTGAGATAATGGCAGTGATGATTTCTTTTCTCCACAACTTGAGCAAGTCTTACTACTGGGATAAAATCTATCCACAATTACCAACTTACTACCATACAGTTGTGTTTTATATTCCAACTGCCTTCTAAATTCATAAAAGCCCATATCTGATATAGCTTTTGATAATTTCCCATTTGCTAACATCCCAGATACATTTAAATCTTCTATCCCTATAACCGCGTGGTTTTTGCTGATATAGGTGGTGATTTTGTGTAATGTATCTTTTCTGATGTTGGCTATTTTTTGGTGTAATCTCGCTATTTGGATTTGGGCTTTTCTATAATTATTTGAACCTCTGAGTTTATGTCGGTTCAAATATTGCATTCTTGCTAATTTAGACTCGTACTTTTTATAACTTTTTACTCCATCAAATACTTCTCCTGTTGATAATGTTGCTAGATGATTTATGCCTAAGTCAACTCCCACAAACTCTTGATTTTTGGTTGTTTCCTTTGGGTTCACCTCCAGTTTCCACAAGATAAACCACTTATCAGCTTGTTTACTTATGGTGACAGATTTCGGTTTATATCCAGTCGGGAGAATTTCATAAGTTTTCAGCCAGCCAATTACGGGGACTTTGATTTTTCTATAGTCAATATGAATTGCCCCATCTAAGGTAAAAGAATCATGTCTCCCTTTTTTCTTAAACTTAGGAAAGCCTTTACTTTTTTTGAAGAAGGATTTAAAGGCATCTGACAGATATCTTAATGCGTATTGAGGGGCGCATTTAGAAACTTCATAATACCAAGGAAGGGTAGATTTAATGGCTGCTACTAACCATTTATGTAAATCTATAGCTGTGGGAAATTTGATTTTGTCTTGAGGATTAAGTTTGTTATGTAATAATACCTGTTGACAAAGTGCTAAACCTTGATTCCAAGCGTGTCTGGCTACT